>JARRPY010000076.1:0-9013 GCA_037382425.1 Deltaproteobacteria bacterium | reverse complement strand
TGATGCCGCCGATCTTGGTCTCCGCTGCGGCGGGAATCGTCAGAACCACCAGCAGCACCAGTGACGCCCCAATGATGAACACTCTCTTCATGAGCTTCCCTCACTGACAAGATTGAGCATTGATATGGCGGCCAAAATATATAATCCAAATCGTACCAGCCGTCAAGCAAAATACACGAAATGACACGCATGCAAAAGACGGGATGTCCATCGGTTGAAAGTTGCTATTGAGGTGAATATGGTGTAGTCTCTCGACTATGCCCACAGAAAATGGAATCGATACGAACCGTGCACTTCGATCGCATGGGGTCACCATAGCCTAATGTCTGTTGTGTCGTATCAGTTCCGCATGTATGTGGCGAAGGCCTAATCAGGATAAGGAGTATGTATCATGGCGTTAGACGAAGTGAAGGGAATGAATATCGCCCAAGTGATTGAATATCGGGGAAGCCACCCCGATTCAAAGGATCGGACCTTCTTTATGTACTATGATGATGAAGGTGAACTTCAGGAAGTGAGCTTTTCCCATTTCCTGAAGATGTCCCTAGCCTATGCCAGGGTGATTCATCATCTGAAACGGCAGCAGGGCAGGGGAGAAGATGCGCGATTCCATGTGGGATTTTACATGCAGAACACGCCCGAAGTGGTCTTTGCGTTTGGCGGGTGTGCGTTTACCAATTCCACCCTGGTGGGGATCAACAATGCACAGGTGGGCCAGCATCTGGCCGTCGATGCCAAGAATATGGATGTGGATGTTCTCTTCGTGGATGAAGTAGACCAGCCCAAGTCGGGGCGCACTTTCCTGGAATCGGTGAAAGAGGCCCATGAATTGTATGACCTTTCCGGCCTCTACCCCCAATATGTGATCGCCAGGAAGCGGCAGGCCAGACATCATCCGACACAGGTGGCCACCATAGCGGAGATGTTGGAGATCAGTGGGCACAAAGACTTTCGGCCCACTCCCTTGGACAAGGAAAGAGCCGGTGTCATCATTTTTACCTCGGGGACCACGGGAGCTCCGAAGGGGATCGAGGTCTCATGGAAAAAGGTGTTTGATGTGGGGGCCATGTCCACCGCCATCCTGAACTATACGGAGAATGACGTGAGCTACGTCTGCATGCCGCTGAACCACTCCAATTCTCTTTACCTGAGCTTTATGCCGGCCCTCCTAAACGGCGCCAAACTCCTTTTGAGGAGGCGATTCAGTGCCAGCAATTTTGTCGGGGACATCGAGCGGGTCGGGGCTACCGTCTGGAACAGCGTGGGAGATCCGGTGATGTATGTGCTGAACACCGTGGGTGAAGCGGCGGATTATGCCCACCTCCCTTTGCGGACCGTGGTGAGCACCGGAACCAATGCCCATAACCGCAAGGCCTTCACCCGGATCTTCGGGCTGGATATCTTCACCGAAGCCTTCGGTTCCACCGAAGTGGGCGCCATCGCCACGGTAACCCCCGACACCCCCGAATATTGCGTGGGAAAGTATCTTCCGGGAAAGGAGATCAAGATCCTGGAAGAATTTACGGGCGCCGAGATGGAACTGGCCCAGGTGGATGAAACAGGCCGGATCCTCAATTTCGACCGGGCCGTGGGCGAGATCGTCGTCAGCCAGGCGTCGCTGGGGGATTCCGCTTTTACCGGCTATTACCATATGCCGGAAGAAAGCGCCAGACGGGTGGATGAGGCGGGATTCTATCACATGGGAGACCTCGGGGCCGCTGTGGAGATCGCGGGGAGCCGGTATATCATGTTCCTCGGGCGTACCGGAACCGACAGGCTTCGTTCCAAAGGTGAGAATTTTTCAACCGCCTCTGTTGAGGAGATTGTCCTGGGGTATGAAGGCGTCATCAACTGTGTGGTGATCGGGATCCCCCATTTCGACAGCACGGAAAACGACAATCCCATATACATCGTGGAGGTCGAACGCCCGGCCCGGTTCGGTGCGGACGCCTTTTACGCGTATTGCAGAGCCCATATTTCGCCATACGCGCTGCCGGGATTTATCCGCTTGGTGAGTGAACTGCCCAAGACCGATACCCAGAAGGTTCAGAAACCCGTCCTTCTGCATGAATTTATCGAGAGAACGCCCGCCAGGGACGCGGATGAGAATGATATCATTTATGCTGTTCAAGAGGGTGTGCTTAAACCATTCGGGACCGAGGATTACCGGCGCGCCATGGGGACGTGTGCCGACCCCATGGTCCGTTCCCGTTTTGTGGCGGTGACCAAGCGGGAGGATCTTTTTGAGTAGAAGCCGCCGCTCTTTAAGGCGCGTGTTATATAAACATCCTTACATAAAAGAGTGGAAAGGGGACCGCATTTTTGAGATAGTCTTAGCATATTTGATGTAAGAAAGGGAAACGGATGCAATCTTCAGAAAATAAACGCGAGACATATCTTAACCGCATTTTGGACCATATGCGAGTGGCGGTCACCCTGGTGGACACCAATGGGGTTATCCTTTATGCCAATGCTGCGGCTATGAACCGGCCCACCAGAACGCCTCGCAAGGTCGGTCGCAACATTCGGGACTGCCACAAACCTAAGACCAATGAAAAAATTGATACCATCTTTCAAGAGTTCAGGGATGGGCGCCGCGAGCCCCACCATTACCTCTCCACGGCTTCAGGCCGAAGGGAACTAGTGACCATAATCCCCATATTTGATGGCGATGCTTTTTCGGCGTGCCTGAGCCATATCCACACGCTGGACATGGAGGGACCGGAGCGAACATTTTCTTGATCTCTCACTCAATTTGATGCAGGTGCAATAACCTCAGGAGGCACGACTTATGGATTTGACGCGATTTCCAAGGAGACGGTACACCGTCGGGGAAACCCCCATAGAGCCGGTTCCCCGGTTCTCAAAGGTACTAGGCGGCCCAATGATTTACATCAAGCGAGATGATCTCCTGGGCCTTACCGCCGGTGGTAATAAGACCCGTAAGCTTGAGTTCCTCGTGGCGGATGCCTTGACCCAAGGGGCGGATACCCTGATGACGTGCGGAGCGATTCAGTCCAACCACTGCCGGCTTACCCTGTCTGCGGCGGTGAAAGAGGGGCTCAATTGCCGACTCGTTCTGGAAGAGCGTGTGCCGGGGACCTATGATCCCGAGGCCGGGGGCAACAACTTTTTGTTTCGCCTTCTGGGGGTGGAAGATGTGACGGTGATATCGGAGGGTGCGGATCCCATGGCCAAAATGGAAGAATTGGCCGCAGTCCTGGCACGCAAGGGCCGAAAGCCCTATGCGATTCCCGGGGGTGGGTCCAACCCCGTCGGTGCGACGGGATATGTGGCCTGCGCACAGGAGATTCAGGCGCAGACATTTGAAATGGGATTGCATCTGAGCGCTGTCTTCTGCGCCAGCGGAAGCGCCGGAACTCAGGCGGGATTGGTGACTGGGCTTTGCGGGTGCCACATGAACATACCGGTATACGGCATCAATGTCAGCGGGGAGAAGAGGGCCCAGGAGGCGCTGGTATTCGAACTGGTTCAGGAAACGGCTCGCCATGTGGGGATAAGGGATGATATCCCACGCGATGCGGTTATCTGCTTTGATGACTATGTGGGTCCGGGCTATTCGGTCCCCACACCGGAAATGGCCGAAGCGGTCCGTCTCCTGGCGAGGACAGAAGGCATCCTCCTGGATCCGGTATACACGGGAAAAGCCATGGCCGGATTGGTGGATATGATCCGAAAAGGGCATTTTAAGAAGGACGACAACGTTCTCTTTGTGCACACCGGCGGCACCCCCTCACTCTATGTATATGATCAATACGTTCTCGGAGAAGAGACCGCTTTGGGGTGATTTTCTATGGTTAACGTATGAAGTTGGGTAGGATCCTGATTCTAAGATGGCAGGCGTCTGCTGAGGCGCCCGCAGGAATTTATGTTGGGGGAGAAAATCGATGAAAGCGTTTGGAACCGTCTTATATGAATCCGAGGACCGGGTCGCGACCATCACACTGAATCGCCCGGCGCGGTTTAATGCCATCAGTGAAACCATGCCCGAGGATATTGCCGCGGCTTTTCAGCACGCCAATGAGGACGATGCCATTCATGTGGTCGTCTTGACTGGCGCGGGAAAGGGATTTTGCGGCGGGTACGATCTAATGGCATTTGCCGAATCACCCGGTACCAACCCGGGTATACAGGACATGCCGTGGGACCCCATGATTGACTACAGGTTCATGAGTCGATGTACACAGAATTTCATGGCCATATGGAGATGCCATAAGCCCGTTATCGCCCGCATCCATGGCGATGCGGTGGCCGGAGGCAGCGATATTGCTTTGTGCTGCGACATTATCGTCATGAGTGAAACGGCGCGTATCGGGTACCCGCCTTCACGTGTGTGGGGGTGTCCCACCACCGCCATGTGGGTCTATCGATTGGGTGCGGAAAAGGCCAAGAGAATGCTCTTTACGGGGGATCTGATTTCCGGAAGGGAGGCACAAGACATGGGACTTATTTATCAGGCGGTGCCCCTTGACAAATTGGACGAAACCGTTAAGCGCCTGACGGATCGGATCAAGGGAGTGCCCAAGAATCAACTCATGATGATGAAAATGATGGTCAACCAGGCCTATGAAAACATGGGGCTGGCATGCACCCAGACCATGGCAACGCTTTTCGACGGTATGGCCAGGCATACCCCCGAAGGGGTTTGTTTCAAGGAGCGTGCGGAAGCGGTGGGCTTTAAACAGGCGGTCTTGGAGCGGGACTCCGGGGACCCGATACCCGGAAGTAAGAACTGAAATTGCTGGGCGAATGCATTGCCTGCTGTTTGGATCGAAGGTCAATCATTCAGGCTAATGCCGACTTGCTGGATCATAAATGGTTTTTGAGGTGGCGGAGGTTGAATGTCGGGCCATGAATGTACTCGTTGAAAAGAAAGGTCATATTTTTACGGTCCTCATCAATCGGCCGGAAGTAAAAAATGCGGTAGACAGACCAACGGCTGAGGCGCTAGCAGATGCATTTAGAGCATTTGAAAGTGATGATTCCGCTATTGTAGGGGTATTGGGCGGTGTGGGGGGCACGTTTTGTTCCGGGGCGGATTTGAATACCCATGCAGGTCTGGATGAAAGCCGGCGAAATCGCATCGAGCCTGACGGGGACGGTCCGATGGGACCGAGCAGGATGATCCTTAAAAAGCCTGTAGTTGCGGCCATATCCGGCTATGCCGTTGCAGGGGGGTTGGAACTCGCGTTGTGGTGTGACATGCGGGTAATGGAAGAGACCGCGATTTTAGGTGTATTTTGCCGGCGTTTTGGCGTGCCCCTAATCGACGGGGGTACGGTGCGCCTGCCCCGTTTAATCGGTATGAGCCGGGCCATGGATCTGATTTTAACCGGACGGCCCGTCAATGCAAAAGAGGCTCAAGAGATGGGGCTTTCCAACCGGATCGTGCCGCACGGGAAATGCCGTGAGGCGGCTGAGGAACTGGCGGAAGAGATCGCGAGGTTTCCCAAGACCTGCATGTTAAGCGACCGCATGAGTGCTTATGAACAGTGGGATCGGTCGTTTGAAGAGGCCATGAGAAATGAGTTTCGTCGCGGAATGGACCCCATCAATGAAGGCGAGACCCGTCGGGGCGCAGGCAGGTTCGTGAAGGGTGTCGGAAAGCACGGAACGTTTGAAGATCAGTAGCGAGCCCTCTCATTGCCGCTTGTGGTGTTTATTTGGAGGAATTTGGCGAGGCGAGGTTGCTTTGAGAAAGGAGACAGTGTGAAGAGACTCTCATTGATGGTGGCTTGCTGTACGCTCTTGACGGCGGTTTCGGCATTTGCGCAAGGGGTGCCGGATATCACCCTCCAGGATCCGCATGGTGGGACACACAACTTAAAGGCCCTTGCCGGAGCAGGAGGATTGATCCTGGTGATCAGTTCCCCCACCTTGGAGGAAAGAAGCGCGCAGGAAAAATGGACCAAGCTTCTATCCGACACAAGGGAGTCTAATAGAGGAACCTTCGTGCTGGTGGAAGACATGGGGGATGCTTTTCTAAAAAGTATCGCCCTCCACGAGATGAAAGAAGAGTGGAAGCCGGGGGATGTGCCGCTGCTCCTGGTGGACAATGGCGACACCCTCAACTCTGTGCTCGATGTGCATTCTGAAGAGACCGTGATCTTCGCCTATGACAAGAGGGGTAAACGGGTCAAGTGCTATGCGGGCGTTCCCAGTAAAAACGAGGCCCGTGCGATCTGGAAATCAATCCAACAATAGGAACCTGAGTAGATATGGTTAACGAATGGTACAAGGCCCTTCTAAGGCCGGCTTTAACGCCGCCTGACTGGGTGTTCGGACCGGTCTGGACGATTCTGTACCTCATGATTGCCTTGGCGATCTATCTCTATCTGAGAGGCGGGAAGGATCGCGTCCGTTATCTTGTTCTCCTGCTCTTGGCAGCCCATCTTCTCGCCAATGGAATATGGACCACGATTTTCTTCAGGTTCAAGTCGCCCGGTTGGGCACTGGTCGACATTCTCTTTCTGGATATTTCCTTGGTCGTCCTTGTGTTCGCCTTCTGGAAAAGGCGCAAGCTGGCATCAATACTCCTGATCCCGTATCTCGGGTGGGTACTGTTTGCCACGTACCTGAATGCGGGATTCTATCTGCTGAACAGGGCTCAACAGTGAGTGCCTTTCATCAAAAAATGCCTTGAAAAGGCTTGGCCTTCTCAGGAAGGACCGGGTCAAGGAGCGCGCTATTAGAAGTAAGATCTGTACTCTGAAGTAATGTCGCTATGACAGGCCGGGAACAAGTAAAGGAGGCTCGATATGCCTGATATGGCCATTCACATCGGGGAAATGCTGTCCAGAAACGCGCGGATGTATCCCGATGACGTAGCATTGGTGGAGCGGAATCCCGCCCAAAATGAGCGATATGAGATCAGTTGGAGGGATTTTGACCGACGGGCGAATCGCCTTGCCAATGGGCTTTTGGAAAGAGGCGTCGGGAAGGGAGACCGGGTGGTCCACCTGATGATGAATTCCATCGACTGGCTGGTTGCCTACTTCGGGATCATTAGGACCGGGGCATGGGTCGTGCCGCTCAATTTCCGGTTTGCCGCGGACGACATTCGATACTGCGTGGATGTGGCCGAACCGAAGCTGGTCATCTTCGGAGAGGAGTTTACCGATCGTATCAATGAAATGAGAGAACAGGTCCCAGTCAAGGATTATGTCTTCATGGGAAAGGACGCCCCCGAATTTGCCCAACCTGTTGAAAGACTCACGGAGCGGGCCTCTGCCGATCCGCCGGAGGTGACGTTCGGGCTGGAGGATCCATGTGCGCTCTACTTCACGTCAGGGACCACGGGCCGTCCCAAACCCATTTTGCTTACCCACAAGAATTTGGAGTGTGCGTGCATTACGGAGAACATCCATCACGGTCAGAAAAAGGACGATGTATTCATTCTCATCCCACCGCTCTATCACACAGGGGCGAAGATGCACTGGTTCGGGAGCCTGATCGTGGGGGGGAGCGCCGCCATTTTGAAAGGCATAACCCCTCAGTGGATTTTCGAGGCGGTGAGCCAGGAAGGCGGAACCATCCTCTGGCTCCTGGTCCCCTGGGTCCAGGACATCCTGGTGGAACTGGACCAGGGCCGGATGCGGATCGAGGACTACAAACTGGATCAACTCCGGCTTCTTCATATCGGGGCCATGCCGGTGCCCCCATCGCTGATCCAACGCTGGAAAACCTACTTTCCCCATGTGGCGTATGATACCACCTACGGCCTCAGTGAAGCGACCGGACCGAATTGTGTCCACCTGGGCATGGAAAATCTCCATAAGGTCGGGGCCATCGGACGGGCCGGATTCAACTGGGAAACCCGCATCGTGGATGAGAAGGGCCGGGAGGTTTCGAAAGGAAAGGTGGGGGAATTGCTGGTGCGGGGAAACGGTGTCATGCGGGAGTACTACAAAAACCCCGAGGCCACGGCACGAGCCATCCAAAACGGATGGCTCCATACCGGTGATATGGCCAGAGCGGACGATGAGGGGTTTATATTTCTGGTGGACAGAAAGAAGGACGTGATCATTTGCGGAGGCGAAAATGTCTTCCCGGTGGAGGTGGAAAACCATGCCCACGCCCACCCGGATGTGAAGGACGCGGCCGCCATCGGTTTTCCGGATGAGCGTCTGGGGGAGGTGGTCTGTGTGGTGATCCAGGCGGCGCCGGGAAAGCACCTCACGGAGGCGGAGATCCTGGCGTACTTCGAGATGTTGCCGCGATACAAGCGACCCCGCAAGGTTTTCTTTGGAGATATACCGAGAAACCCCACGGGAAAGATCGAAAAAATCAAATTAAGAGAACAGTATATCGGAACGAAACGGGTTCACATGTCCTGCATATAGTGGCGCTCGTAGAGCTCCTCCAGGCGAGCCAGGTGATTGAGCTCGTCTTCCCGGAGTCTCGAATACATTTCTCCCATGGGGGCATCGCCGCATTGCTCCGCCATCTTTCCGTAAAAGTCCACGGCCCGCTTTTCGTCGTGGATGGCGAAGGCCATCACATCCTGATCCGTGGCGCTTTCATCCAGGGGTTTTTCCTGAATAAGCAGGGTCAGATTCATGCTGGGGCCTTCATTCATACCCGAATCGTGCAACTGGACCGTCTCTTCAAAAAAGGCCTTCTCCAGTGTATACTTGTGCTTCAACTCATCGAGTGCGAGATCCTTTAAGAGATCCTTGGCCACTCTGTCTTTGGCCTTGAAATATGCCTTCTTATAGGTGTCGAAACTGGCCGTTTCCATATCTATGGCTTTTTCCAAAGCAGCTTCTTTGGTGTAGCAGACCTGTTCTGTATCCATACTCAACTATCCTCCTTCACAGTAGATCAATCCGATGCAGGGTATCCATGGATCGAGACATGGTTTTAATGACGCAGGCTATACGCAAATTTCAGTGACTGTCAAGGGAGAAATGGTCTACCGACACCGTAAGGCTTTACACCCTGCTTTGAATTTTGATATTCTGATATTTATCCCAAATCAGGTCTTTTCGGC
>JARRPY010000075.1:0-9034 GCA_037382425.1 Deltaproteobacteria bacterium | reverse complement strand
AGATCTCAAGGAAAGCCTAACCAAGCTGGACAGGACTCTGGAGATCAAGAAGGAAAAGGAGTCCGCCGGCGAATCCCCTGAAGCCGTTGACCGACTCTTTGAATGGGCGGACGACCGGCTGAGAAAGGGGCAGGACCTTCACAAAAAAATCAGGGGGCTTTCAGACCATCTTAGGGTCATTGCGGTCTGCGGCGGGGGCACACGATTCGGCGGTTCAGCGGAAATTCCCCTGATGGCCGATATCCTGGTAGGGGATTCCAGGAGCGGCATGTGTTTCAGTGAGGCCACCATCGGGCTCATTCCGGGGTGGGCCGGGATTGGTCGATCCATCATCAAGGCCGGGCTGACCAACACCCGATACATGGGCAAAACGGCCCGGGAGGTCAAGGCCG
Organism: Deltaproteobacteria bacterium; assembly: GCA_037382425.1. Taxonomy (GTDB): domain Bacteria; phylum Desulfobacterota; class DSM-4660; order Desulfatiglandales; family Desulfatiglandaceae; genus JAIPDZ01. The sequence continues at coordinate 8,642 of JARRPY010000075.1, read as the reverse complement.
ATCAATTAAACGAGATCGGCATCTATAACCGGGTGGTTGAGGTCCCGTTTCCATTTCCCAAACGCCAGAAATCCGATGACCCAAAGGCGGATAAGGCGGCTTACCTGGAGGCCCTGGCGACTCACGATCATCAGACAGGCGCCCTTCTACTCCCCGAGGGACTGACCATTGGGGTCTGTCCCCAGGAAGAAATCCCCGGCACCGACAAAAGCAAAAGGGCCGTGCTCACCTCGGAAGCGGATATCGCCCGGGAAGTGAATCGAAGAAAGGATCCTCTTAATTATGCCCACCTGTGGGGTAAACCGCTCAAAGACGCCAAAGAGGAAATGAGGACTTTGGGAAAGCCATTGGCCCCGCAGTCTATTAACGCGTTGGAGAATCTATTGGAAGGCGTGGATCCATCAGCATTTGATGAATATGCTTTTGTTGAAAAAGAGATGAAGGCGGATGCCAGGCTGTATCGCGATCCCAGGTTTCGTGCGGGCCTGGTGGCGACGCTTCAACAAACGGTAGCAGATTATAGGGAGGCCCAATAAGATGAAACAATACTTTGAAAACATGACACCCATTGGAAAAGCACTCACTCAGAAAGAAAAGGAAGCGCAGAAAGAAAACAGCATCGATGTATCAGCGGTCGATCAGGCCGTCCGGGAAGCCATTGAAGAGCGAAAGCGCACCGGTATCCCGGCGGAGAAAATACATAAGAGGGGAGACAAAACGGCCTGGGAACGAATCGACTATCTGGTGGATCCCGGCACCTTTCTTCCCTTGAACAGCCTTTACGACCCGGAATTCAACCAGGAAGGCACCACCGGCCTCCTGACGGGACTGGGGAAAATATCGTCCAAATATGCGCTGATTATTGCCTCGGATAACAAGGTGCTGGCCGGCGCTTGGATCCCGGGTCAGCGGGAACACGTGTTTCGGGCCCAGGATGTTGCCGAGCGGCTCCACATCCCCTTGGTGTGGATTTTAAACTGCAGCGGCGTCAAATTGACTGAACAGGAAAAGGTCTACGCAGGGAGACGATCCGGCGGACGGACGTTTTTCAGGCATGCCGAACTGGCTGAAAAAGGCATACCGGTGATCGTGGGCATGTTCGGCACCAATCCGGCCGGCGGCGGTTACCATGCCATCAGCCCGGCCATTATCTTTGCCCATGAAAAATCCAATATGGCGGTGGGCGGCGGCGGCATCGTGAGCGGCATGTCGCCTAAAGGGCATTTTGATGTGGAAGGCGCAGAGGCCCTGATCGAGGCCACCCGTCATTTCAAACAGGTGCCGCCCGGCGGCACCCGGATTCACCATGACAAGACCGGCTTCATGAGGGCCGTGTTTGATACGGAAGAAGGCGTATTGGACGCCATCAAGGACTGCATGGCCGGGATGCCGGTGTATGAGCCGTCTACCTTCAGGGTGGCCGACCCTAAGGCGCCGCTGTACCCGGCGGAGGATCTCAATTTTCTCGTGCCGTTTAATCAGAAACGGACCTACAGTATCGAACAAGTCCTGGCCCGGATATTCGACGGAAGCGAACACATGGAATACCGGCCGGACTATGGCCCGGAGGTGTACTGCGGCCTGGCCAAAATCGACGGCTTCCCCGTGGGCGTCATCGCCAATCGTCAAGGTTTTTTGGGAAAAGACTATCCCGGTTATGCGGAGGGCGCATACCTCGGGATCGGGGGTAAACTGTATCGTGAAGGCCTGATCAAAATGAACGAACTGGTGATGTTCTGCGGCCGGGATAAACTCCCCCTCATTTGGTTTCAGGATACCAGTGGTATTGACGTGGGAGATATTGCCGAGACCGCAGAGCTCCTGGGGCTCGGTCAGTCCCTGATCTACTCCATCGAAAGCTCACACATGCCCATGTTGTGTGTGGTGCTGAGAAAAGGCACCGCGGCGGCTCATTACATTATGGGCGGCCCTCAGGCCACCCGGAACAACGCCTTTACCCTGGGCGTGGGGACGACTGAAATTTATGTCATGCACGGGGAGACGGCTGCGGCCGCCGCTTTTGCCAGAAGGCTGGTCAAAGAACAGGACGCAGGGAATCCCCTTGACCCGGTCATTGACAAAATGAACGCCTTGGCCCAGCAATATCATGATCAATCCAGACCCATATACTGTGCAAAGGCGGGGCTGGTGGATGAAATCGTCGAGATGGCTGCGCTCAGGGACTATTTTGTGGGATTTACCCGATGCTGCTATCAAAACCCGCCCACCCTGTGTCCCCAACATCAGATGTTATTGCCGAGGTCCATCAGGGGGTAACGTGCGGATAAGTTACTCAGAGAAGGAGGACAAAATATGAGCGAGCATGATATATTCAAAGTTCATCCCAGGATGCCCAAAAAAGTCCGGCTCGGGGATATCACGGTCAGAGACGGATTTCAGCACGAGGAGGACTGGATCCCCACGGAAGCCAAGATTTATTACCTCCAGGAACTGGCTTTTGCCGGTGTCAAACGCTTGGAGGTGACCAATCTCGGAAATCCACGGATCATGCCCCAGTTCAAGGATGCGGAGGAGGTCCTCAAAGGGGTTCACGACGACATATTCAAGAAGCGGTTGGCCAAACGCGGGATCAACCACGAGGATATTGAGTTTACGGCCGTCACCATCCGGGAACCTTCCGTGGATCGGGCCATCCGTCTCAAGAAAGAGGGATACGGCCCGGACAGGGTGCTGATGATGGTGTCCACGGATGAAGAACACCATTTTGCCAACAGCGGGACCACACTCCCCGATTACTGGAAAGAGGCGGAGCGGTGTATTAAAAAATGCAAGGACGCCGGGATTAAGATGTGTGGGACGGTGAGCACCATCTGGGGAAGCCCCATTTCCGGGCCGACACGGTTCGAGGATGCCGTGGAGTTTACCAAGCGATGGCTCAGCATCGGGGCGGATGATATCGAACACGCGGATCATGACGGGTCTGCACCGCCGGATCAGGTCTATCGCTATTTCTCGATGATCCTGGATGAACTGCCCAATACGGATCTCCATATCGGTCATTTTCACGTGACCCGGGGCTGGGGCCTGGCCAATGTGCTGGCGGCTCTCCAGGCCGGAATCGATATCTTTGAGGGGACCATCGGCGGTATGGGCGGACAGCCCGCCAATTTCCTGGGGAAAACCCCTGTCCCGGGAACCGGATCCTACTATTACAAGGACCCCAACGTGGTGGGGTTGGTCACCTTCGAGGACATGTGCGTCATGCTGGATGAGATGGGCATCGATTTAGAGGGGATTAATGTGGACCGGATCCTGGAAATCGGCCAACTCATGGAGAAAACCGCCGGCCGGAGGCTGCGCTCGGAATCCATCCTGAACGGGAGAATCCCCAAAGAACCTCGTGAATCCTTCAAAAGGCCTGGGCTCCCCAAGCTCAAGGAAAAGCTGGGTGAAAAACCGGCGATGATCATTCCCGAAGGCTGGCCGGAGAAAGCCCAAGTCCCTGAGGAAGTGGTGAAGGGGAAATAATACCCCCTGGAATTCTCGCATTTGCCGGATTCCCTAGGGGCACTGTCTTGTTTACGCCTCCCGGGCCTCGGAAGGAGATGAGCCGGCAAGGGGAATCCGGCTGTAGAGGTCTCTTCGAACCCTTTCGGCCAGGGCAAACACCCCCTTTTCATGGATACCGGTCTTTACCCCGGCGTTGTGAAACAGACGAACCAACCCCTCCGTGGGCTGGTTTCCCGGGGCCCCGGTAATACAGCCGCCGGTTCCGCCGAGAGAGGCGTCAAACCGCCTCAGACCCAACTCGAATGCCACGCGGGAATTGTTTAGGGCCGCATCGCCGGAAACGTGATGGGGATGATATCCCAGTTTTTCCAGGTCTTTCCCCTTCCTCAATTCTAAGATTTCATTCCACATTTTTTTGGTTTCATCCGGTCCTGCCACCCCCTGGAGATCTGAAAGCGTCACGGCCCTGGCCCCGAGATCAAAGAGGCGGTCGATGTGCCGGTTGATCTCTCCGGCATCCGGATGAATGATCGATCCCTTCTCGGGCTCGCGGAAGCCGAAGGCGGCAGAAACATACGCCACTACTCGAATATGCCGCTTGGACGCATCTTTTAGAATCGTCCGATATTCCGAAACGGTCTCTTCGATGGACCGCCCCAGATTGAGGCGATTGTGGACCTCCACCGCAGAGAAGAATATGCCGATGGTATGATCGCAGCCCTCAGGCCCGAGACCGAGGGCACAAAACCTCCGGTACCCCGCCAGATTGGGGACCAGGGTAATGATATGCATGCCATCTATCCTGCCCAGGTTTCCGGCGATTTCTTTGAGGGCCGCCTCATCCATTGCGGGGGCCACTTTGGGATGGATACAGGAAAACACCTCGATGTTCAAAAATCCGATGGCCATGAGATCCCGCGCAATCCGGCTCCTGATGTCAGGCGTAAAGAGATGGAGATGCATCTTCGGGACATTCTGCCCGAATTCCCTCAGGGTCACATCGGTGATGGTGACACGATCCCGTACCATTTTATAATACACATGATGAAGGGTTTGGCCGATTTATTACCCTAACTTGTATGACATTTCAGGCAGTTGAACCGGGCATGACGGTCTCTTTTTGAAACCCTGATTAAAAACGATCTTAATGTCGGTCTCAGGGACCTCGCTTCAGGATCAAATGATAAACAGCCCCATCAGAGCCGATGGGGACAGTGTCCGGTGCCCGGACATACACCCATTTATCGGTTGTTTGGCGCCCACGGGGCGTGACAAAGCGGGGTTTCAAAAAGAGACCGTCATGCCCTCGCCAAGGAGCTGAGACACCGTGTCTATAACAGCGGACGCTGCGTCCTAAATAAGCACACCGTGGCGTTGGGAATGGGCGGTGGCACAGAATAGATTACAATGGAATATTGCCGTGCCGCCTTTCGGGAATGGTTTCCCTTTTGTCTTTGAGCATCATCAGGGCATGGATGAGTCGCGGTCGTGTCATTTCAGGAAAAATGATGTGGTCGGTATACCCCAGTTCCGCCGCCTTAAACGGGCTGGCCACATTCTCCCTGTACTCCCGCACCAAGCGTTCCTTGGTGGCCACCGGGTCCTCTGCCTCTGCGAGTTCCTTTCTGAAAATGATATTGGCGGCCCCTTCCGGTCCCATGACCGCGATTTCCGCAGTGGGATAGGCCAGATTGATATCACCGCCCAGATGCTTGGCGGACATGGCGATATAGGCCCCCCCATATGCCTTGCGCGTAACCACCGTGATTTTGGGAACCGTGGCTTCCGAGTAGGCGAAGATGATTTTGGCCCCGTGTTTGATGATCCCGTCATATTCCTGCTGAACACCGGGCAGGTACCCGGGCACATCCACAAAGGTCACCGTGGGGATATTGAAGGCATCACACATGCGGATAAACCGCGCACACTTCACCGAGGCTTTGGTATCGAGACAGCCGGCCAAGTAGCGGGGCTGGTTGGCGATAATGCCCACGGAAAACCCGTTCAGACGGCCAAACCCCACGACCATGTTCTTGGCAAAATGCTCCTGGACTTCTAAAAAGCGGTTATCGTCCAGGACAGCCCGTATGATGTCGGTCATGTCATAAGGCAGGCGCGGATTGGGCGGCACCACCGTGTTGAGGGATTTTTCAACCCGGTTCGGATCGTCCGTACACGTTACGGCCGGCGGTTTTTCCCGATAATTCTGCGGGAGGTAGGAAAGGATTTCCTTGACCCGATCCAGGGCCGCCTGGTCCGAATTTTCTGCAAAATGCGCCACCCCGCTCTTCGTATTGTGGGCCATGGCCCCACCGAGTGCCTCCGGCGTGACCTCTTCGGACGTAACCGCCTTGATCACCTGGGGACCGGTGATAAACATGTTGCTGGTCTTCTTGACCATGATGGTCAAATCCGTCAACGCAGGAGAATAAACGGCCCCCCCAGCGCAGGGCCCCATGATCACGGATATCTGGGGCACCACCCCCGAACTCCAGACATTCCGTTTAAAAATCTCACCGTATCCGCCGAGGCTCATCACCCCTTCCTGAATCCTGGCGCCGCCCGAGTCGTTCAACCCGATCATGGGCGCGCCGTTCTTAAGCGCCAGATCCATGACTTTACATATTTTTTGACCAAATGCCCCGCTAAGCGACCCCCCGAACACCGTAAAATCCTGGGAAAAAAGAAATACCAGGCGTCCGTTGATGGTGCCATAACCGGTCACCACCCCATCCCCCGGAATTTTCTTCTTGTCCATGCCGAAATCCTGACAGCGATGGACGACGAACTTATCGAGTTCCTCGAAACTCCCCTCGTCCAACAAGTAGTGGATGCGTTCCCGCGCAGTCATCTTTCCCTTTTTGTGCTGCTGCTCGATTCGCTTCTCGCCTCCACCCATTTCCGCCTCGAGGTTTCGGCTATCCAACTCTTTAATCTTGGCATCTATTTCCATAAAGCATTCTCCAGATATGAATCACGGGCCATTTAGAAAATGGGTATACCAAATTGATTGGGCTCTATAATATTTTAATAGGCCTTGTTGTCAAGGGGAATCCCTTCTCCACATTTGGAGGCCATCTTGCGTTTCGTCTCAACGAACAACAAGCGACATCCCAACCCGATTGGTATCAAAGCGAGGGAAGCCTTGACATACCGGGTCAAATCGTTCATGATTCTAGTCTTTTGGACACGAGCAGGCTTCTTTGGATGCCATATCTAAATCGAAAAACGTCAGGACGAAACCAATGAAACGTCAACGAACCGTATTGATTTTTCCGGGTCAAGGCTCTCAATATGTCGGCATGGGGCGAGATCTCTACGACGAATTCGAGGTGGCTAAAAATATCTTCGACACGGCCGGCGAGGTACTCGGTTATGATCTCGCGGAATTGTGTTTTAAAAAGCACACATTCACCAAATTCATGTATCGGGCGGATCTCAACAAGACCATCTACACGCAGCCGGCCGTGCTCACCATGAGTTATGCCGCCTACCGGGCACTCGAGGACACCTGCAGGGAAAAGCGTGTGGACCTAAACGTGTCGCTGCTGGCCGGTCACAGTCTGGGGGAATACACGGCCCTATTGGTGGCTGAGGCCATGGATTTTGAAACCACATTGCGGCTTGTTCACAGACGAGCGGAGTTGATGACGGAGTGGGGGAAGGCCTATCCGGGTGCCGGGCTGATGGCCATCGTAAGAAGAGGGGGAGAACTGGATCAAGATAAAATCTGTGCGCTGTGTAAAGACTACGGCGTATCCATGACACTGAACAACACACAGAGCCAGATCGTGGTCGGTGGATCCAAGAAAAGACTGTCTGATATGGCCGGCAAGCTCAAGGAAGATGGCCTCCGATCCACCATGCTGAAGGTGGAAGGGCCGTTTCATACGCCGATAATGAAGCCCGCAGCGGACAAATTTAACAGGGAATTGGCGGATTATGACATCGATTTCGCCTCCAAACCGATCATGGCCAATGTCACCTCAGAGGCCATCGTGGATCCGCATCATATTAAGAAGGAACTCTATAAACAAATTTTTAATATTGTGGATTGGCGGGGGTCCATTGAACGGATTATCCGCCGGCGCGACAATATATTCATAGAAATCGGCCCAAAACAGGTCTTGAGCAATATGATCAAAGATATCAATCCGTCCGTGTCCAGATTGAACGTAGAAAACCTGGAATCCCTCGAAAAAACGCTCAAGGAGTTCAAGAAACTGAGTGATAGGGAGGCAGATACCGACGACTTGGAACCTTTGGAAGACACGCTCGATGATATGCCGGATTTACCCGAGTCCTGATCTTTCGCTATTCAAGCCAACGCTCCCGCCACATCTCCCACATCAAGAGCGCCCAGAGCCTGTATTGGTGATTGGTCTTGCAGGTAAGGTGCTCATGAATCGCTTTTCCAATCGGTTCATACTGAAATAGGCCCTCCCTACGAATTCTATCCCTGGAAAGATAGTCCAGCAAGAGTTCCTTCAACTCGCCTCGAAACCAGGTGTCAATGGGCACGCCGAACCCCATCTTGGGACGCTCGAACAAAGATTCCGGCACATAACGTGCCAGCAACTTTTTGAGCAGATACTTTCCCTTTCCATTCTTATACTTGAGGCTGTCCGGGATGTTCGTGGTAAATTCCAAGACACGATGATCCAGAAGCGGGACCCGTACTTCCAAACCGAACGCCATACTCGCCCGGTCCACCTTGGTGAGCATGGCGTCCGGAAGATAGGTCTTTTGATCCACCCGCATCAACCGGGAAAGGATTGGCCAGTCTGTTGTTTCCTCAAATGTGTCCTCAAATTGACAGGGAAGTAGATCCTCTTCGAACAGGGACTTTAATTCCAACTCAGACCACAGGCAGTTGGTCATGCGGTAGAGATCCTGGAGAGTTGCAGGACCCATCAGTTTGACCAACTTCTGCCATTTCTCCGCAAAATTGGCCACATTGAACTGCTGGGGCAAGAAACGACGCAGCGGCTGGTAACCTCTTTCCATCCAGCGGATAGGGAGTTTTGCCAAGGCCCTGCTGGAGGCGTTTCTGATTCCTGCCGGCAGTTTTTGAAAGGTCGTGGCCATGGACCTGGTGCTCCAATACCGGACATATCCGGCGAACTGCTCATCCCCCCCATCCCCCGAAAGTGCCACCGTGACCCGACTCC
>JARRPY010000074.1:0-14227 GCA_037382425.1 Deltaproteobacteria bacterium | reverse complement strand
GCCTCTTTTTTGGATCTGTTTGACAAACCGGCTGATGTGCGCCTTCGCCAGCATTCTTCTGCCGCAATGCGCTCGGCCGGGCGACACGCCGGTCAGATAGCCTTTGCTATCGCCTGCCTCCCCTATGAGGCCTTTTTTTGCCTGGACGCGATTGTGCGCACGTGCTGGCGGATGTGGATCACCCACAGGCGGCTTCTGGAATGGAACCCATCAAACAACGCGGATCGCCAAAGTCGCACGGATCTCATCGCCTCCTGGCGGTCCATGTGGATTGCGCCGGCTCTGGCCTCTGCTGCGGGGATTTATCTGACCGTTTCGAACCCGGCCGCACTCGCCGTGGCCGGGCCCATCCTGGGCCTCTGGTTTGCTTCCCCTGCAATCGCCTGGTGGATCAGCCGGCCCCTTGCTGTCCGGCGAACAAGGCTGACGGCTGATCAGACCCTGTTTCTCCGGAAGTTTTCCCGGAAGACCTGGGCGTTCTTCGAGACGTTTGTCGGTCCGGAAGATCATTGGCTGCCGCCGGACAACTATCAAGAACATCCCGCCGTGGTGATCGGGCATCGAACGTCGCCCACCAACATGGGGCTTGCGCTCCTGGGGAATTTGGCCGCGTACGACTTCGGCTATATTTCGGCAGGGCAACTCATCGACCGCACGGCAAAGGCCTTCCACACAATGGAGGCCCTGGAACGTCACCAAGGCCATTTCTATAACTGGTACGACACCCAGTCTCTGAAACCGTTGCCCCCCGCCTACATTTCGACGGTGGACAGCGGAAACCTCGCGGGCCACCTGATGATCTTGCGGGCGGGGCTGCTCGCACTTCCGGATCGCCCGATCCTGGAACCGAACTGGATCGAGGGACTCAGGGACACCCTGAGCGTCCTCGTGGATGCGGCAGGTGAGGCCGCTCCAGACCGGCTCGATCAACTTCAGACCGAGCTGTTGTCCCCGTCCGTTTCGGTGCCGACCACGCTCTCGGGGACGCGATTATACCTTGCCCGGCTGGCCGCATCCGCCGTGGAACTGGTGGGCAGCCTCAATACGGACGCCGCAGGTCAGACGAATTGGTGGGCCCGCGCCTTCGCCCGGCAATGCCGGGACGCCCTCGACGAGCTGACCTTCCTCACGCCGTGGGCCTCGCTGTCGGCCGCTTCTGACAGGCTGAGCGACTTTCCCGGCCTCGATGAAATCCCCACCCTCCGCGAACTGGCCGGATTCGAGGAGAAGTGGCTCTCGGCCATCGAGGAACGCCCCGGCGCAGGGATAGCCCCTGAAGAAAACGAGGGATTGAGCGAGCTTCGACGGCTCATCCCCCAAGCACGTCGCCGCGCTGAAGAAAGGGTTGCGGCCATCGAACGCCTGGCGAGGCAATGCGGTGAACTGGCCGATATGGCATACGAGTTCCTGTACGACAGGGCACGCTATTTGCTGGCGATCGGATACAACGTTGCCGAGCTTCGACGGGACTCGGGTTACTACGATCTGCTGGCTTCCGAAGCGAGGTTGTCCACTTTCGTGGCCGTCGCCCAGGGAAAATTGCCGCAGGACAGCTGGTTCGCTCTGGGGCGTCTGCTCACCACCGCCGGCGGCAAGCCGATCCTCCTTTCGTGGGGGGGATCGATGTTCGAGTACCTGATGCCCCTTCTGGTGATGCCGACCTACGAAGACACCCTGCTCGACCAGACCTGCCGGGCCGCGGTCGCCAGGCAGATCGACTATGGGAGGATCAATGGGCTGCCATGGGGTATTTCGGAATCGGGCTACAACGCCATCGACGTTCATCGCAATTATCAATATCGCTCGTTCGGCGTGCCCGGCCTGGGGCTCAAACGCGGGCTCGCCGAGGATATGGTTATCGCGCCCTATGCGTCTACGCTTGCCATGATGGTGGCGCCCGGGGAGGCGTGCCTGAATTTGCAGCGACTCGTCGCTGAAGGCCTGGAAGGAGAATACGGCTTTTATGAAGCGATCGACTATACCCCGTCGCGGCTTCCGCGAGGGCAATCGAGCGTGGTGATCCGGTCGTACATGGCCCATCACCAGGGCATGAGCCTTCTGTCTCTGGCCTATCTTCTGCTGGATCGCCCCATGCAGAGGCGATTCAAGTCGGACCCGTTGTTCCAGGCGACTGCACTGTTGCTCCAAGAGCGGATCCCCAGGGCCTCAGCGTATTATTGGCACACCGCGGAGCTCTCCGAAGTCCATACGGCTTCCAGGGTTTCAAAGACGCCGTTCCGTGTTTTCAGCAGTCCCGACACGCCGATACCGGAAGTTCAGCTTTTGTCCAACGGCAGGTACCACGTGATGGTCACGAACGCGGGCGGCGGATACAGCCGATGGAAGGACGTGGCCGTTACGCGCTGGCGGGAAGACACCGTCTGCGACAACTGGGGCACCTTCTGCTACCTCCGTGATGTGAAGAGCGGGGAGTTCTGGTCCACCGCCTATCAGCCGACGCTCAAGGAATCGGACCGTTACGAAGCGATTTTCTCGGAGGCGAGGGCGGAGTTCCGCTGCCGTCACAACGAATTCGATGCCTACACGGAAATTGCCGTTTCGCCCGAGGATGACATCGAAGTTCGCCGAATCCGGATCTCCAACCGATCCCGCATGCGCCGGAAGATCGACGTCACGAGTTACGCGGAAGTCGTTCTGGCCTCGCCGGCGGCGGATGCCCAACACCCGGCATTCAGAAACCTGTTTGTTCAAACTGAAATCCTACATCCGAAGCGGGCGATTCTCTGCACCCGTCGGCCGCGCTCCGTGGGTGAGCCCACACCGTGGATGCTTCACTTGATGGCCGTGTATGGTGCGGACATCGGAGACATTTCCTATGAGACCGATCGCAGCCGGTTTATCGGTCGAGGCAAGACGACTGCCGACCCCCTGGCGATGAACGGGTCTGGGGCGCTCTCGGGCAGTGAGGGTTCTGTGCTGGATCCGATTGTGGCCATCAGGTACCAGATCCGTCTCGAGCCGGAAGAAACGGTGACGATCAATATGGTTTCCGGCATCGCCGAGACCCGCGATGCCGCCTTAAGCCTGGTCGCGAAATACCAGGATCGGCGTCTCACGTCTCGCGTCTTCGATCTGGCATGGTCACACAGCCAGGTGGTCTTGCGGCAGATCAATGCCACCGACGCCGACGCGCAACTCTATGGGCGCCTCGCGAGCTCGGTCCTTTATGCCAATTCCTCGCTGCGCGCCCACCCGGGCCTCCTCATCAAGAACCGCCGCGGACAATCCGGTCTATGGGCCTACTCCATTTCCGGAGACTTACCGATCGTGTTGTTGCAGATCGGCGACCCGGCCAATATCGGCCTGGCACGCCAACTGGTGCAGGCCCACGCGTACTGGCGTCTGAAAGGATTAGCAGTAGATTTGGTTGTCTGGAACGAAGATCATGCCGGTTACCGGCAAGTCCTCCATGAACAGCTTATGGGGCTGATCGGCGACGGCATCGAGGCCAACGTGACCGATCGACGTGGCGGCATCTTTGTAAGACCTGTGGACCAGATAGCCGATGAGGACCGTATCTTGATCCAAACCACCGCCCGCGCGATCATCATCGACGGCCGGGGGGCGTTGGCGGACCAGATCAACGGTCGCAGTGTGGGGGAAGTAGCCGTTCCCCTCCTTACCCCGACCCCAACCCGCAGCCCCGAACCCTCGCCAACGACCCCCCTGCCTCGCCACGATCTGCTCTTCTTCAACGGGCTGGGGGGATTCACGCCGGATGGGCGTGAGTACGTTATTACGACCGCTCACGGTCAAGTGACACCGTCACCATGGGTGAATGTGCTCGCGAACCCGATTTTCGGAACCATCGTCTCGGAGGGTGGATCGGGCTACACCTGGAGTGAGAATGCGCACGAGTTCCGCCTTACGCCCTGGGAGAACGATCCTGTGAGCGATTCGAGCGGGGAAGCCGTTTTTCTCCGTGATGAAGAGCGCGGCCACTTCTGGTCGCCAACGCCGCTGCCCTGTAGCGGGTCAACGCCTTATGTTAGCCGGCACGGATTCGGCTACAGCGTCTTCGAGCACACCGAGCACGGCATTCGCTCCGAGATGTGGATTTACGTGGCGCTGGACGCGCCGGTCAAGTTCACGGTGCTCAAAGTGAAAAACGTCTCGGACCATTCCCGTCGACTTTCAGCCACGGGATATGTGGAATGGGTGCTGGGGGATCTTCGACCGAAATGGACCATGCACGTGATCACCGAAATCGATCCGAATAGCGGCGCACTCTTTGCGTACAACCCATACAACACCGAGTTCCCCAATCGGACTGGCTTCTTAGACGTGGACGATACGACGCGCACCCTAAGCGGTGATCGGACGGAATTTCTGGGACGTAACGGCACGCTGCAGTCTCCTGCAGCGATGACGCGGACACGCCTTTCGGGTAAGGTGGGGCCCGACCTGGATCCCTGCGCCGCGATCCAGGTGAGCTTTGAGCTGGCCGCCGGTCAAGAGCGCGAGATCGTCTTCAGACTCGGCGTTGGGACGGACGCTTTTGATGCCGGGAACCTAATCCATCGCTTTCGAGGATCAAGCGCTGCGCGCGGCGCCCTCGATGTGGTGTGGCAGCACTGGACGCACACCCTCGGCGCGGTCAATGTGGAAACGCCGGACCCGTCCTTAAACGTGCTGGCCAATGGCTGGCTATTGTACCAGACCCTGGCGTGTCGCCTTTGGGCGCGAAGCGCAACCTACCAGTCGGGGGGTGCCTTCGGTTTCCGGGATCAGTTGCAGGACGTGATGGCGCTCATCCATGCCACGCCGCATCTCGTGCGCGAGCACCTGCTGCTGTGCGCGAGCCGTCAATTTTTGGAAGGCGATGTTCAGCATTGGTGGCATCCGCCAAACGGTCGGGGTGTGCGGACGCACTGTTCGGACGATTACCTCTGGCTGCCGCTGGCGACGTGCCGCTATGTCCTCACCACCGGGGATACCGACGTTTTGGACGAGCCCATCCACTTTATCGAAGGCCGCCCGGTAAACCCGGATGAGGACTCGTATTACGACCTTCCGGAGCCCTCTGAAGAGGCGGCGAGCCTTTACGAACACTGTGTCCGAGCCATCCTGAACGGCATCAAATTCGGCGAACACGGCCTGCCGCTCATGGGCTCTTGTGATTGGAACGACGGCATGAACCTGGTGGGCGAAAAAGGCAAAGGCGAAAGTGTGTGGTTGGGGTTTTTCCTATATGAGGTGCTCATGCAGTTCACGGAGGTTGCCCGTGCGCGAGGTGACCAATCTTTCGTCGAACGTTGCCGGGATGAGGCGGAGCGGCTGCGCCGGAATCTCGAAGGGAACGGCTGGGATGGCGCGTGGTATCGCCGCGCCTATTTCGACGACGGCTCGCCCCTGGGTTCATCGGTTAACACCGAGTGCCGCATTGATTCCATCGCACAAAGCTGGTCTGTTCTTTCGGGTGCCGCGGATCCCGAGCGGTCGCGCGCGGCCATGGAAGCGGTGGATGAACACCTCGTCCGTCGTGAGCATGGGCTGATCCAACTGCTGGATCCGCCGTTTGACAAATCAGATTTGAATCCCGGCTACATCAAGGGGTACGTGCCGGGCGTCAGAGAAAACGGCGGGCAGTATACCCATGCGGCCATCTGGGCGGCAATGGCCTTCGCTCGTCTGGGGGACAACCGGCGCGCGTGGGAACTCTTTCGCATGATCAATCCGGTAAACCATGCCAGATCCATCGAGGAGACCGCCACCTACAAAGTGGAACCGTACGTCGTTGCGGCGGATGTCTATGCAGTACCACCGCATACCGGCCGCGGGGGATGGACATGGTACACGGGATCGGCCGCCTGGATGTACCGGCTGATCGTGGAATCACTCCTGGGGCTGAGGTTGAACGTCGACAAGCTGCATGTGGCGCCTTGCCTCCCTGCGGATTGGAAGGCGTTCAACGTGCACTACCGATATCGGGAGACCGTTTACCACATCAAAGTCCTGCAAACGGCGGATGAGAATGGCGACATGCGTGTGACCGTGGATGGAGCCGAGCAAAGCGATAAAGCGATCCCCCTTATGGATGATCATCAGGAACACTGGGCCGAGGTGAGAATCTCGTTAAAGCCCGACAGGTGAATGCCGAGCGGTGGTTTGAACGCATGGTTTCAAGCTCAATTCCCAATCATCGGAAAAACGGAATATACCGTTTCAGATTGCCCGTCTCAGAGGATGCCCACAAAAAAACAGAAAAAATCTTTTCTCCTTTCTTATTCTATGGTATAATCTTTTTATCTGTAACTTCGGAGTGTTATCAATAGAATTGGAGATTGTGGGTGTCCTATGGATAACAAACCATCAGCTGAAGCGCTTGAACAAGCCATGAATCCTGTTTCATACGATAAAGGAAAATTACAGGTCTTCTTAGAACTTTTTGACAGCGTATTGGGTTCGGTTCGTGAACCCCTGGTCGTGCTGGATGCGGATTTGAAGGTGGTGAAGGCCAATCATTCCTTTTACCAAACCTTCAAGGTCAACCCGGAGGAAACAGAGGGGGTATTAATATATGACATCGGCGGCCGGCAATGGGACATCCCAAGGCTCAGGGAGTTACTTGAGGATATTCTTCCCCGGAACTCTGAATTCAACGATTTTGAGGTGGAGCATGATTTTGAAAAGATCGGCCGCAAGATCATGCATCTCAACGCCCGCCGGATCTACCGGGATTTTAAACAAACCCGGCTGATCCTCCTGGCCATCGAGGATGTGACCGAGCGTGAACATTATAGACGACACCTCGAGGACCTTGTTGAAGAGCGAACGGCCGAAATCAACATGGCCAGGGAAGAGGCGGAAAAAGGCAGAAGATCCGCCGAAGCCGCGCTGATCGAAATAAAGAAGTTAAAAGACCAGCTTGAGGCGGAACGGGCGTATTTACAGGAAGAGATCCGGCTGCGCTACAACCATGAGAACATTATAGGGCAGAGTGATGCCCTCAATTACGTGCTGTATAAGGTGGAGCAGATCGCCCGGAGCGATACCAATGTCCTGGTTCTCGGCGAGACCGGAACCGGCAAAGAGCTGGTTGCGCGGGCCATTCACGGACTGAGTTCGCGTAAAGAGCGAGCCCTGGTGAAGGTAAATTGCGCCACGCTCCCTTCGAATCTTATCGAAAGTGAGCTGTTCGGTCATGAAAAGGGCGCCTTCACCGGTGCGAGTTTTACACATCTCGGACGATTTGAGGTGGCTGACGGCGCCACCCTTTTCCTGGATGAGATTGGCGAGTTGCCAATGGAATTACAACCCAAGATGCTGAGGGTCGTCGAGGACGGCGAGTTTGAAAGGCTGGGCAGTTCCCATACCATCAAGGTCGATGTGCGGATTATCGCCGCTACCAACCGCAATCTGGAAGCGGAAATTCAGAAAGGCCGATTCCGTTCCGATCTCTGGTACCGTCTAAACATTTTTCCGATTACCATGCCCCCGCTCCGGGACCGCCTGGATGACATCCCGCTTCTTGTGGACTTTTATATCCAAAAGATCGCCAAGCGAATGGGAAAGACCATTAATGTCATTCCCACAACCGTCATGGAGGCCTTGCAGGCGTATCACTGGCCCGGAAATGTCCGGGAACTGGAAAACGTCCTGGAACGGGCGGTGATTGAGTCCTCCGGACCCAAACTGCGCCTGGTGGATGAACTCAAGACCCGCCGAAAGGATTTGCCCACCGCACCCAAGACCATGGAAGCGGTTGAACGCGAACATATCGTGCGAATCCTCAATCAAACCCAATGGAAGGTCAGCGGGAAAAACGGGGCCGCCGAGATCCTCGGGCTCAACCGCAGCACGTTGCGGGCCCGCATGCGAAAACTCGGTATCGTTAAGCCCTAACGCCCGGGAATTCCTTTTTCATCCGGGTCACTTCATTTTTTTCCGCTAATGCGGCCTCTTCAAAAATCCCTTTGCTCATATAAGACAGATCGTGGTCATATGTGACCATTTATCATATTTGACCACTGTTTCGCGCCATACGGTGCCCCCCCGCCACCTTTCGCTTTTCAATATTCATTGTCATCTCAATAGGTTGAATCACATCATCCTGCACGGATCCATCCTGGCACGAAACTTGGGTATATTTAAAAGAAGTGCGGCATTTTAGCCTGCCTTTTTTAGCCTGCCTTAGACACAGTCGAGAGTAGACGCCTTTCAATGCCGTACCTATGGAGGACGCTATGAGAGATGATCGTAAGACGAACAAGGCGTTCGCCCGTGACGTCGGGGAGTTGCGATCGCAACATGCTGATCTGAAAAAACCCGTAACCGGGAATATATCGGCTGAGTTTGCGACCGAGGAGGCTCGTCTCTACGCCGAAAGTATTGTGGATGCGATTCGAGAGCCCCTTTTGGTCCTGGATGCCGACCTGAAGATCATCTCGGCGAACCGCCACTTTTACACCACCTTTAACGTCACCCCCTCTGAAACGCTCGGATGTTTCATCTATGCCCTTGGAAACAACCAATGGGACATCCCCGCACTTCGGGAACTGCTTGAAGACATCCTTCCTGAAAAACAGGCATTGGACGATTTTGAGGTGGCCCATGATTTCCCGGACATCGGCCATAAAGTCATGTTGCTCAACGCCCGGCAGATAGATCGGAAAGACATCGATGCCGGGATGATCCTTCTCGCCATTGAGGACATCACTGAACGCAGGCGACTTGAAGACATATTAACGGAGTCTGAAGAGCGCTTCAGGCGTGTTTTTGAGACCGCAATCGACGGGATAGTGCTTCTCGAACAAGGCGAAGGCAAGATTACCCATGCCAATCCGGCCTTCGAGAAGATGCTGGGCTATACCGCTAAGGAGAGCATCGGAAAAAAGCTTCAGGACATCGGTATTTCACTCGATCTGGGTGACTTCCAGGCGATAATGGAGCGTTTGAACAAGAACGGCATGCTTATGTACGATGATGTTCCGGCAAAAACCAAGGCCGGAGAGCACATCGATACGGACATCTATCTCGTCGACAAAGAGAAGTATCGTTTGGTGGTGGATAATATTGCGGACGTGATAACCGTTATGGACTTGAATTTACGTTTCACCTACGTCAGCCCTTCCATCATCCGCCTCCGGGGGTACACGGCTGAAGAGGTCATGGCGCAGACCATGGAACAGATCATGACGCCTGAATCATTCCAGATGGTTGCCAAGGCCTTTGAAGAAGAGCTGAAATTGGAAGCCGGCGGTATGGCAGACCCCGGCAGAACCCGCATCCTGGAATTGGAGGAATACAGGAAAGACGGTTCCATTGTCTGCCTACAGAACCACATGTCAGCTTTACGGGACAATGACAAAAAGCTCATCGGCATCATTGCATTGAGCCGCGACATCACCGAGCGCAAGCAAGCGGAAGCCGAGCAAGAGAACCTTCAGGCCCAGCTGATGCAGGCCCAAAGAATGGAATCGGTGGGCCGGCTGGCCGGGGGCGTGGCCCATGATTTCAACAACAAGTTGACCGTGATTTTGGGATACGCCCAAATGGCCATGGAGGGGGTGAACAAGACAGACCCGATCTACGCAAACCTGCAGCAAGTCATGAATGCCGGCAAGCACTCTGTTGACATTGTGCGCAAGCTTCTGGCCTTTGCACGAAAACAGATCATCGCGCCCGAGGTGCTGGATCTCAACGAGACCGTGGAAGGCCTGTTCAAGATGCTGCGGCGGCTTATCGGCGAGAATATTGACGTGCTCTGGTCGGCGGGCCATGACCTTTGGGAGGTCGAAATGGACCCTTCCCAGATCGACCAGATCCTGGCCAACCTGTGCGTCAACGGACGGGATGCCATTTCAGGCGTGGGCAAAATCACCATTGAAACCCGAAACACGGTCCTGGATGAGGCCTATCGTGCCGAGCATGCGGGAGCTACCCCCGGCGAGTATGTGACGCTGTCGGTCAGCGACAACGGCTGCGGCATGGACAAAGAGACCCGGGAAAACATCTTTGAACCCTTCTTTACCACCAAGGAGGTGGGCGAGGGTACCGGCCTGGGACTGGCCACGGTGTACGGCATTGTCAAGCAGAACAAGGGGTTCATTGATGTGGCAAGCGAACCGGGCAAAGGGACCGTCTTCAGGATCTACCTGCCCCGACACAGCGAGGAAGCCGAAGAGAAATCGGAAGCGCTCCCGACGGAAGTCCCCCGAGGTCGCGGCGAGACCATCCTGGTCGTGGAGGATGAGACCTCGGTGTTGCACCTGGCCCGGAGGATCCTGGAAAACCTGGGTTATGCCGTGCTGACGTCGGCGAATCCGGTGGATGCGATCCGCATGGCACGGGAACACGAGGGCGAGATCCGTCTGCTCTTGACCGATGTGGTGCTCCCCAAGATGAGCGGAAAAGACCTGGCCCGAGAGATAGCAAAAATCCGCCCCGACATCAGGACCCTGTTCATGTCGGGCTATACCGTCGATGTCATCGCCCACCAGGGGGTGCTGGATGAGGACGTGCAGTTTATCCAGAAGCCCTTTACTTTTGACAGGCTGGCCCGGAAGGTGAGGGAGACGTTGGGTACGCGGAACGCGGAAGTCGGAATGCGGAACTGAGTGAAGCGTGAGAAATGAGAAAGAAGGCAAATGAACCCATGGATGCTCCGGAAAGCAAACCTTTTCGCAGACATTGGCTGATGAGGGTTTTGCTGGGCAAAGCCTCCATCATCGCTGTTGCCCTTATGATCGCCTACACCCTGGCAGGCTTTTTTCTCGCCCCCTACCTGATCAAGCGCCAAGCGACGCGATTTGCCCGGGAATCCCTCAAGTGCCGCGTGGTCATGGAAGCGGTCCGGGTGAACCCATACGCCCTCACCCTGGATATCAGGAACTTCGACCTCAAAGAGTGGGACGGATCCCCGCTACTCGCATTCAAGGCCTTTTTCATCAACTTCGAGATTAAGAGGTGCGCCCGCCGCGCGTCATCTTTGAGCACATTGCCTTGAACCAGGGGCGACTCGTTTTCACGGACCGATCCGGCCCGACCCCCGGCAGGATTGCGCTTGAGACGATCGGCCTGGAGCTCAAAAACCTTACCACGCTGCCGGACAACAAGGGCATCTATTCCTTTGAAGCGACCCTCCCCCACGGCGGAAAGCTCACAGGGGCCGGCGATGTTTCCCTCCATCCTCTCCGGTCCGAAGGCAGGGTAAAAGCGGCGGGATTCAAGACCGCTTCGGCATGGGCGTTTTTGCAGGATGAAATCCTGCTGGACGAACCGGAGGGTGACGTTGACCTCGAAGCCCGCTACCGATTTGCCAATGACGCAAAATCCCCTTCCCTTGTCATTGAGGGATTGAAAGTGCTTGTCTCGGCCCTGGTCCTCAAGGCCCGGGGGGACCGGGAGCCGATTCTCTCAGTGGACACCATTCGCCTCGATGACGGCCGGTTTGATCTGGCCGCTCGGTCGCTCGAGGTGGGGGAACTGGCGCTCTCCCGGGGCCGATCGACAGCGGACATCAACGAACAAGGGCGATTGAACTGGCGGGCGCTTTTAAAGGCCGGGGGAGATGCCCGGTCTCCCACCCCTAAGGCAGAGGCCGCAGAAGGACGGCCCTGGCGCGTGGTGCTCAAGGACCTCACTCTTGATGATTTCACCGTGGCCTACAGCGACCTCAGCCGGCTTTATCCTCTTGAAATAGGCGTTTCCAGATTCGGCGTGAAGGTCAAGGCCGATCTTTCCTTTATGCCCGATAACGTGGCAGTCCTGGCAGAGAACCTGAACGTCCTCTCCGAGGGCGTGTCCTTGAAAGAGGTGGGGCAGGACCCGCCCCTGGTCACCCTGGGAAGTCTTGCCGTGGAGGGAGGCCGCATGGACCTTGAAACCCGGCAGATGACCCTGGAGAGGGTCATAGTGAAGGGCGGGCATGCCGCCATGGTGCTGGAAAAGACCGGCGCCGTGAACCTGTTGCGCGTGCTCGGAAGGCGAAACGTCGGCAAACTCATAGAAAAGATTTCAGAAGTCGTGAAAAAGGCGCAAGCAGAGGGGCGGCCCTGGTCCGTTGCCGTCGGCGCAGTGGAGGCGGCCGGGTTGAGCGTCGCTTTCAGGGATCAGACGCTTTCGCCCGCGCCCGCTGTGAACCTTCAAGACATCACGCTGAAACTCGCCGATTTTCACAGTGAAGGCAAGGTCTCCGCTCCCTTTGAGGCGTCTCTAACGGTACGGGAAGGGGGCACCATGACGGCAAAGGGGCGGTTCACTCTCTCTCAGAAAAGCGCGGAAGCGACTGTCCATGTGTCGAACCTGGCCCTGATGCCTTTTCAGCCCTACGTGACACAATACGCCCACCTGAGCGTGGATGCGGGGAATTTCAACGCTGCGGGAAAGGTGCGCTACGGTGAGGGGGGAAAAGGTCCGAACCTGCAATTCTCCGGTGATGCGCACATCGCCGATCTGCTCGTTTCCGAGTCGGACACCCAGCCGGGCACCAGGAAAAGATTTCTTGCCTGGCGGGCCTTGAAGGCCAACAAGATCAAGCTGGGTCTTGGGCCTGAACGGCTTGACATCAAAGAAGTCCGCCTCATCGAGCCCTACGGAAAGCTGATCATATATGAAGACAAGCGCCTGAACCTGAACCAGGTGCTGCGGCATCAAGGGAAACCGGTTGAGGAAAAAAAGCCGGTGTCCCAGGCGGAAACTCTCGGCGGGTTTCCGGTGGACGTTCGGCGAGTCCGCATCGAAAAAGGCGTCCTCGATTTTGCAGACCTGAGCCTCCGCATACCATTTGCCGCAAAGATCTATGAATTGAAGGGAGCCATCGCCGGGCTCTCCACCAAAGAAGGGGCGCGGGCGCAGATTCAGCTCGAGGGCAGGGTGGATGAATACGGCACGTCCCGTATCGAGGGGCAGATTGAGCCGCTCAATGTCAAGCATTTCGCCGACATCGACATGATTTTCAAGAACGTGGAGATGACCAACCTCACCCCGTACACGGGGAAATTCGCCGGGTACAGGATCGCCTCCGGAAGGCTCTCCCTCGATCTTCACTACCTGATCCAGCAGAGTGAACTCAAAGGAAGCAACCAGATCATCCTGGACGACCTCACGCTGGGCGAGAAGGTGGAAAGCCCCGATGCGCCCAATATTCCCCTTGAGCTTGTCCTTGCGCTCCTGAAGGATGCCGATGGTCGGATCGACATCGGGCTCCCGGTTTCCGGCAACCTGGACGATCCTCAATTCAGCTACGCGCATCTCATATGGAAAACCCTTACCGGTTTTTTCACCAGAATCGTCACTTCCCCTTTCAGGACACTGGCCGGCATGCTCGGAAAGGAAAAGGAGAATCTTGAGACCATTGAGTTTGAGCCGGGTAGGGCCGTGTTGCCTCCTCCTGAGCGAGAAAAAGTGAAGACCCTTTCAGAAGCGCTTGCCAAGCGCCCGCAACTTGCGCTGAAAATCCAGGGCCGGTTTAATCCGGTCGCAGACGGTGAGGCCCTCAAGTCCATAGCGATCCGGCATGAAATCGCCGGGCGTGCGGGTAGAGTGGTGGGTCCCGACGAAGATGCGGGACCAATGGATGTGAGCAATCCCTTGGTCCAGCTCGCCATCGAAACGATGGTCGCGGAGAGAATTTCCGCCGATGCGCTGACCGCGGCCAAGGAGAGTGCGGCAAAGCAGGCGGGTGTGACGGACAAAAAAGCGGGAAAAGCTGCCGCACTCCCGCCGGACCAGTCCCGCGAGCTTTATACCGCCCTGCTGCAAAAACTTGTCCAAGCGCATCCGGTAACAGAAGTCCGGTTGAACGAATTGGCCCGTGAACGGGCTCAAGCGATCAAGCAGGAATTTGTGGCAGCGGGGACGATCGATGAGGGGAGGCTGACCGTCCTTGAACCCTCAGCCATTGAAGGAGAGGCGAAGGAAACCGTATCTTCCGGGCTCAACCTGGATGTTCGTCGTTGAGCGGAAATTGAAACCATGGGGTGTCCGTCCGTCCCGGAGGTGATGTCTCGGGCCTGTAAGAAGGCGTTCACCCCCTCAGGAACTCCCTTTGCCCAAGAGATGTTCACGATTTGGTCACATTTGACCATTTGTCATATATGACCACTATTTCGGTCTCCCTGCTCGTCCTCCACCATCCGTTCGATGTTTAATATTCAGTGATAATTCAAAAGGTTGGACCGAATAGGGATAAGCTCCTCCAGTCTGGCACGAAGCTTGGATATATCTATTATGAATAGTTGATGCCTTGGTCATGACCGTTATG
>JARRPY010000073.1:0-21513 GCA_037382425.1 Deltaproteobacteria bacterium | reverse complement strand
AAACTCGGCAGTTGGATTTGGTCCTCTTTCTGGATGCCAATGAAACGCACAAAGCCGCCTTTCGGTCCGATGTAACCGCCTTTCGGGAGAGTTGGAAGCGGCCCAAATGGCATATTCTCGTGGCGGACAATGCACCGTCCCAATAGCAGCATCCCGGTGGAAATCGCCTGAGATGACACCGATGGGTCAGGCGCAAGACGCCTTAAACCAGCAACAGATGGCAGGGAATGCTGCGTGCCGGCATTTTCTGGAGACGTTTTTGCGGAGATAAAAAGCTATGGAGATGAGCAGACGCCGGTTTCTGGCCTATTTCGGGGCCGCCGTAATGGGGGGGCTTAACATGAATCTCTTGGGTTGCGGCGGTAAAGGGTTCTTGGCCGGGACCCTTTTGGAGGCCCCGGCACAGGGCGGTGCCAGGGCACCTGAAAGGCCCAAAAAGGTCCTATTAAGGGACGACCTTCGCGCAGCCGGGACGTACAAGAAAACCGTGGTCCCCAAACGCCTGCTGGCCTTTGCGCAGCTGACGGACGTCCACATCACCCTGGAACAATTTACCATGACGGGCCACCCCAAACTGGAGGCCATACTGGATAGTTTCGGGGGGTCCATCGGGTTCGGGGGGCTGGACCGCCCCGAGATACAAGAAAAGTATGATCTGGATGTCCTACGGGCCATGATCAAAACCCTCAATGCGTGCCGGGATCAACTTGACTTCGTCATCAATACCGGTGATTCAGTGGACATCGGAACCCGCGCCGAATTGGTGGGGTTCCTCGCCGAGATGAACCAACTCACCATCCCCTGGTTTCAGACCATCGGAAACCATGATTGCCTGGGGCTGGGCAACATCCCTCCCTGGATGCTGGAATCTTTCACGGATCTCGACTTCGTGACCCGAGAGGAATTCATCAGAAGACATTTTCCGGAATCAGGAGATACCCGGGCCAACGCGGCCTTTGGATCACGGGCAAAGGGGTTTGATTTCAGCCCCGGTGCGAAAAAGGGCGTTGCGTATGCACAGGGGTATTATGCCTTCACCGCCCTGCCCCCCATAGCAGGTACCGGTAACCAGTGGCTCCAGCCGGGAATTCGATTCTATGTCCTGGACACCGTGGGGCCCCAGGGAAGCGCCGCCGGGCACCTGGGTGTTGATCAGCTTGAATGGTTTTCTCAGGAATTGGATGCGCACCCCGCCGATATTGCCGTTGTTGTGGCCCATCATCCGATAGGGGCCATTCGGCAGGGGAGCGAAGAATTTTTAGACCTGCTCCTTTCACACGATCAGGTGATCGCTCTGGTTTGCGGACATGCCCATGTCAATCGGATCCGTGCATACCCCCATCCTGATGAAAACGGGAAGGGCTTCTGGCAGATTCAAACCGCATCTTTGATGGATTATCCGCAGCAGGCACGAATCATCGAACTGTGGAATAACGGCAATGGGACGGGATCGATCCATACCTATGTCTTTAACCAGCGGGCGACCGGGGAGTTGGGCAAACATGCCTGGGCCTCCTGGGAATCGGCGGCTAAGGAGGGGTTTGACGGAACGGGTGATCCCAAAGACCGGAACGTGGAATTGCGTTTCAAAATGCCCGTCAGCCGCGGCTGATGGATAAACGGTTCACTCCATTTCGGTTTTTTCAATATGAAAGGAGAAACGCATGAAAAAGATGTTGTTGCTCCTGATTGTTGCGGGCATCGTTTACGGGGCGCTCAGTTATCATTTTATTCTCACGGACAACAGTATCAAGGTCCTCAAAAAGACGGAGCTGACATTCGACGACACGGTTGTGGATGCTCGGGGGGCAAGACGGGCGCAGCTCTATTTAAATCCTTCGCTTGTGAAGGCAGGAATCCGAAATCTTTTTAATGATGACGGGGTGACCATTAAGAAATAAAACAGATGACAGGGGCGCTATTGCGTCTTTCCTTTTACAAAATCGACATCAGCGGAAAACGTCGTTCTCAAACCGTCGAGGCACTTCCGATGTATCGAGGCAAAACCATGAAAACGCGCATTATATTTTGGGCATCCCTCTTTTTTCTACACTTTGCCTTTGCGCCGACTTGGGTGTTTGCAACACCCGCATCACCCCCTTCCGAAAGCCCAAAAATAGAGGAATTGGAATCCCTTCTCTATTCCATTAAAAATCTCCAACGCATGATCTCCGCCAATCAGGACGTCTTGAACAAACCGGGGGCCATAGGCAGGGAAGCGGAGTTGCGGGAGAAGATCAATGAATTAAACAAGAAATTGGATGAAACAAGAGCTGATTTCGAACGCTTGAGTACGGGGGTGGCCTCCAAGGCGCTCAAAGCAGAGAAGGAAAGGGAGGTCAATTGGAACCGGGAACTGACCGAGCTTTTGGGACCCCTCATGAACGAGGCCAAGAAAATGACCTCCCGCCCCAGGGAAATGGAACGGCTCAGAAACACGTTGGACGAGTATAAAGCCCAACTCGAAGTGGTGAAACAGGGCAAATCGCGCCTGCTGAAGTTGGTTTCTAAATCCGCCAATCCGAAACTCACTGAGGAACTCAATCGAGTCCTCCGAATGTGGGACCGAAAAGAAAATGAAATTGAGGCCAAGATGGCCATCACCCGTCATGAACTCGATAGAATTTCAGCGCAAAAAAAGTCCATAGGCGAAACATTTCAGGATCTGATCGGCTTTTTCTTTAAAAGCAGGGGGAAAAACCTCCTGCTTGCGCTCCTGGCCTTTTCCATTGTCTGGATCGGGCTTCGCTATCTGCACCGACTGATCCTGAAACTCAGTCCGTTTCACAAGAAAGGCCGGGCCTTTCCGACCCGTGTATTTGATTTACTCTTTGTCATTTTTACGGCGGTCTTTTCTTTTCTGGCATTGGTGGGAACGCTTTACTCCTTAGGTGACTGGGTGCTTCTTTCCCTGGCCATCATCTTTGCCATGGGGGTGGGATGGGCCTCTAAAAACGCCGTTCCCCGCTTTTGGAATCAAGTCACCCTCATGCTCAATTTCGGGGCGGTTCGGGAAGGGGAGGTGATCACATACAACGGCGTTCTCTACGAAGTGAAATCCATTAACGTCTATTCACAGCTCGAAAATCGAGCCCTCGAAGGCGGGTTTGTCCGGTTGCACATAAAGGATCTGACAGAACTCCGTTCCCGTCCTTCATTTAAGGATGAGCCATGGTTTCCGTCCAGGCAGGGGGATTGGATCCTTTTGGGAGACGGCACCTACGGGGAAGTCGCGGCCCAGACCCCGGATACCGTGCGGGTAAGACTCAAGGGAGGGGCGACCCGGTCGTTTAGGACGACAGATTATCTGTCGCTGTCCCCGATCAACCTTTCAAAAGGGTTTCGGATTTCAGTGACCTTCGGTCTGGACTACCAACACCAGAACGCCATCACCCGGGAAATTCCACAGGTCATTGAACAAGCCCTAGGCGAGGGGCTCAAACAGGAGGGGCTCGGCGCGCATATTCAAAAAATCCGGGTCGAGTTCTTGAATGCCGGGGCCTCTTCCCTGGATCTGGCCGTCCTGGCCGAGTTCGAAGGTCTCGAAGGTCCCCGCTATCAAATTCTGGAACGGGCGATCGCCCGTATTTGTGTGGAAACCTGTAACGCACACCATTGGATCATACCGTTCCAGCAGGTCACCGTCCATATGCCCGAAGCAGAGGACGGCCATTGACATACACCCCGGTATTTTTTAGCATCTCTCTACAAATAAGCCATTTGAAACCGGTTGTGGGAGAAGATCATGAGAGAAATTTCCACTGAAGATATTATTGCACCGATACGGGACGCGGTCATACAGGCCAATTATGAACTCGGAGACGATGTCATCCAGGCCTTTAAATCAGGCCTGAACCGTGAAGAATCCCCTGTGGGCAAGGAGATTCTCAGTCAGTTGATTGAAAACGCCCGCGTGGCGGCACAAGAACGGATCCCCATGTGCCAGGATACGGGGATCGTGGTTCTGTTTGTGGAATTGGGCCAGGACGTCTCAATTGTGGGCGGTGACCTTTACAGCGCATTGGAACAAGGGGTGAGACAGGGGTATGAAGAAGGGTTTCTGCGCAAGTCGGTGTGTCACCCCTTCACCCGCAAGAACACGGGGGACAAAACCCCGGTAATCGTTCACCTGGACCTGATGCCTGGGGATAATCTCAAGATATGGGTGGTTCCCAAAGGGGGCGGAAGTGAAAACATGAGCCGGCTCTACATGCTCCCGCCTTCCGCAGGCTGGGCCGGCATCAAAGAACGGGTGGTCCAGACCGTCCGGGAGGCCGGACCCAATCCCTGTCCTCCCACCATCGTGGGGGTGGGTATTGGGGGCAATTTTGAGCGGTCCGCCATTCTGGCCAAGAAATCCCTTCTAAGACCCCTGGGAACTCCCAACCCTGACCCCGAGTTACAAGAAATGGAGCGGGAACTCTTGGACGAGATCAACAACACAGGGGTCGGCCCCCAGGGGCTGGGCGGACGCGTCACTTCCCTCGGGGTCCACATCCTGATGGCGCCCTGCCACATCGCCAGTCTTCCCCTAGCCATTAACATTCAATGTCATGCGAGCCGACACGTGGAGATCGAGATTTGATACATCCTTCTCAAATGAACACTTGAGAAATGACTTGACACGTGTCCCTTAGTTGACGATAGTCTATTACCTTAGAAAACACTGTTGATTCCTTCACCTGAGGACCACACCAATATTCCGATTTCCAAGCGGAATGAGGAAGAGATGGGGTGTCTACCATGGATCGGAAGGAACCCATTCAGGCATCGACGGTCTGTTGTGCCAGCCGAAGCCCGCCCGGCGTATGTTCCAATATAAACAGGGGCGGGAAATCTCATACGCGAATCTCCTTTCGAAGCGTTATTACCCACTCCCTCATGATCTTGTGTGGGATCGTCCGGTCATGGCAGTGTCCGACGCTGTGGCGGGCGAAACCTTCCTTATAAAAGTGGGAAGTTGGTTCAAAAAATAGGCCGCCGGCTCAACACCGACCTGCCGGAGGGCCCGCTCTGCGGCGTTAAGCGAACAAAAGGAGGGTGTACCATGGCCATCAACACAAAAGGATTGAAGAAGAAGACAGTGGGCGTCATCACCCGTCGGCAGTTTATCAAGACAAGCTTGGCGGGCGCAGCTGCACTGGGCGCCGGGGGGCTGGTCTTTCCCAGATATGGTGCCGCGCAGCAAAAAACCCTCAAAATTCTGCAGTGGGTCCATTTTGTCCCCGGATACGACAAGTGGTTCAGAGACGCCTATATCAAGGAATGGGGAGAAAAGAACGATACCAAGGTGATTCTGGACACCATCGGTTTGGCAGGGCTCAATGCACGGGCCGCAGCAGAAGTCTCTGCACAGAAAGGACACGATCTCTTCATGTTTCTATGGCCGAAACCCGATATGGAAGATCAGGTCATCGATCACAAAGAGATCTATGAACAGTGCGAGAAAAACGTGGGGAAACCCATCGATCTGGCCATTCGAAGCACCTATGACCCCAAGACCAAGAAATATTATGGGTTTTCAGACAGTTTTGTTCCGGACCCGGTCAACTACCGAAAGGACCTGTGGGATGGCGTGGGGATGTCTCCCAATACGTGGGAAGACGTTCGCATCGGCGGGGCCAAAATCAAGAAGAAGTACAACGTTCCCGTGGGCATCGGTCTGGCCTCGGAGATCGACACCAACATGGCCATGCGGGCCATCATGTACTCTTTCGGATCTTCCGTGCAGGATGCGGAAGGCAATCCGTGCCTCGACTCCAAGGAAACCCTGGAAGCAGTCAAGTTTGTCAAGGCCCTTTTCAATGAATGCATGACCGACGAGGTATTCACCTGGGATGCCTCTTCAAACAACCGGTTCATGATTTCGGGAAAAGGATCTCTGGCCCTGAATGCCATCTCCGTGACGCGCACGGCTGAGAAAAGCGCACCCGAAATGGCCAAGAAAATCTGGCTGGCCAAGGCATGCAAGGGGCCGGTTCGCCGAATGGGTCTTGAGCATGTCATGGATGTGTATGTGATCTGGAAATTTGCAGAAAACATTGACGGGGCAAAGAAATTCCTGGTGGATTACGTCTCCAACTTCAAGCGGGCGTTTCTCGCCAGCGAGTTCTATAACTTCCCCTGCTGGCCCGGTACCGTACCGGATCTCAAGAAACTGGTCTCCTACGACAAAAATGCGGATCCGCATGACAAGTATGCGGTCCTGGGTGACGTGCTTGAGTGGGCCACCAATGTAGGGTATCCGGGCTATGCCAATGCGGCCATAGACGAGATATTCAGCACCTGGATCATCTCCACCATGTTCGCCCGGGTCGCGGCCGGCCGAATGACCCCGGAGGAAGCGGTCAAGGCGGCGGACAGGAAGGTCAAGAAGATATTTGCCAAGTGGAAAGCCAGGGGTGTGGCTTAGGATCATGCGCGATCTCATGGCGGGGTGCTAAGCGCTGCGGGAAAGGCCTTCAGAAGGTTCATTTCCAAAGGCGCTTTCACCCCTCCCTTGCAGGGCTTGTCCATGAGCATTTCGTTGAATGGCTCCCTTCCAGACGGCGGCTCGGATCAAGCAAAACGGTGAGGACCGATACGAAGGGAGAGATAGGAGGAACCATTGGCTGTCGTAGAAACGCAGGGACTCGTTAAGCACTTTGGTGAGGTGAAAGCCGTCAACGGGGTGGATATCGAGAGCAGCGAAGGAGAGTTTCTCGTGCTGTTGGGCCCGTCGGGCTGTGGCAAGACCACCCTGCTCCGGATGATCGCCGGCCTGGAAAAGCCGAGCATGGGAGAAATCTTTATCGGGGGCAGGCGCGTCACCCATCTTCCTCCGCGGCATCGGGGCATCGCCATGGTGTTTCAGAGTTATGCGCTGTATCCCCATATGACCATATACAAGAATATCGCCTTTCCCCTCAAGGCCGTAAAAATGAGTAAAGAAGAAATCCATACAAAGGTCAATTGGGCGGCATCCATGTTCGGGATTGGGCGGCTTCTGGACAGGAAACCGAGGGAACTGTCCGGGGGAGAAAGACAGCGGGTGGCGCTGGCAAGGGCTTTGGTCAGAGAACCCAACGTGTTTCTCTTAGATGAACCCCTTTCCAACCTGGATGCCAAGCTGCGGGCCTCGGCAAGGGAGGAGCTTTACCGGTTTCAAAAAGGGGTGGAAATCACCACCATCTATGTCACTCACGATCAGGTGGAAGCCATGGGGATGGGAGATCGCATCGCCGTGATGAACGAGGGGACGGTGCGCCAACTGGGGACACCCGTCGAAGTCTATTCAGACCCGGCCGACACCTTTGTGGCCGGTTTTCTGGGATCACCCCCCATGAACCTTATCGCGGCCCAGGAGCGGATGGTGGGGTTTCGACCGGAATGTTTTCTCCCCCGGGAGATGTTCAGGGAAACGGGAGATCTGGAGGCATTCCCGTTTGAAGTGGGAAGAATAGAAGACCTGGGCGCGGACCGACTCGTCTATGGGAAGCTCAAGGATCGGTTTAATCGCGATCAGGTGGTGGCCAAATTGCCCACGAGTTTCACCCACTATCAGATTGAAACCGGCGTCACCTATGACTTTGCCGTGACCCGCAAGGATATCAAATTTTTTGATTTAAACACGGGACAAAAAGCAACGCCCGTCCCATTATAAGGAGACCCCATGGCCCGGTTGAACATCAAAGCCGAAAGACAAAAGCCCGGTCGGCAGCGCCGGTATCTGCTCGATAATGAAAAATTCCTGGGCGCTTTAATGATCAGCCCGGCGGTGATCTATGTGCTGGCCCTGGTGGGGTACCCGCTGATACTGGCCTTTGCCTACAGCCTCAGTAACATCTCCGTGGGAAGCACGGGATATCATTTTGTGGGACTTGAGACCTTCAGGAGCATTATTGAAGAACCTGAGTTCAGGACCGCCCTTAAAAACACCATTCTGTTCACTTTTGTTTCCATGTTAATCGTGGTGGTCCTGGCCAAGATACTGGCCCTCCTGTTGATGAAGGATTTTAAGGGAAAATTCTTCTTGCGGGCCCTGATCCTAATGCCGTACGTGGCCCCCATTTCCCTGGGAGTGATCGGATGGTTGTGGATGCTCGATTCCATCTACAGCCCCATCAACTGGCTGCTTCAGCATTCAGGGCTCTTCGGACCCGATTTCTGGCCCATGTGGTTGGGGAAACCCCACCTCGCCATGGCATCCATTATTACGGTACACGTATGGCGCATGTTGCCGCTGGCCATGATCATCATGTTGGCCGGACTGGCCTCCATCCCCAAGGACATCCAGGACGCCGCCATGGTGGACGGGGCCGGGTATTTCCGGCAACTCTTCCAGATCACCATTCCCATGATGCTGCCCATCATGCTGGTGGCCGTCCTTTTCGGAATCGTGTTTACGGCCACGGATATTATCATCATCCTGGTGCTCACCCGCGGCGGGCCCTTTGACACCACCCAAGTACTGGTCAGCCAGGCCTTCTATACGGGGATCGATGCAGGAGATCTGGCAGGGGGTGCGGCAACGGCCCTTTTCCTTTTTCCGCTGCTCTTGGCGGTGGCCATTTTCATGCTCAGGATTGCCCGGCGTTCGGAGGTGACGTAGAATGAGAGACCAGGAGAATGGACTAAAGCGGATATCCCTTAAGCTTTGCCATATGGGCGCGCTGATATGCTTCGCTTTTTTTGCGAGCTTCCCGTTTCTGTGGATGCTCATCACGGCCTTCAAGCAGGATGCCGACCTCTACAACCGGACCAACAACCCCTTTATCTTCAACATGGCCCCCACCCTCGAACATGTCCGGTATCTGTTCAGCGAAACCCTGTTTGTCCAGTGGTTGGTGAACACCGCGTTTGTGGGGATCGTGGTGGTGGGGATTACGCTGGCCCTCTCCATTCCGGCAGGTTACAGCCTGGTCCGCCTCGGAGGGCGATGGGGAGAGCGGCTCGGCATCGGCATCTTCCTCACCTATCTCGTGGCCCCCACCATCCTGTTCATCCCCATGTCTACAGTGGTGGCCAAACTGGGGCTTCAGGACTCCCTGTGGTCTCTCATACTGGTCTTTCCTTCTTTTACCATACCCTTTGCCATATGGCTCCTGATGGGATTTTTCAAGGCCATTCCCCCGGCGGCCATGATCGACGGCCACAGCCGTTTCAGTGCCTTCGTGCGGATGGTCATTCCCATATCCACCTCCGGCATATTGACCGTCGTCATATTCAGTTTCACCCTGGTCGTGCAGGAATATATTTACACCCTGACCTTCGTCACCGCCGCATCCAAATATACGGTGAGCGTGGGGGTGCCCACATTTCTGGTGCGGGGCGATGTCTACAACTGGGGGGCCCTGATGGCGGGGTGTCTCATCGCCTCTCTTCCCATCGCCGTGGTCTATAATTTCTTTGTGGATCGGTTTGTGGGCGGACTGACCATGGGGGCCGTCAAAGGCTGACATAGCAGAAACCACGCCTCCCAATAAAGTGTGCAATGCACGATCTTAGGACCTCCTGTAAAGGAGGCAGGGATCCGATTCATCTCCATCGGTACGCACAGCCCCGCAGACGTTCAAGTGTCCATCCGACGTAACCCCTTGCCTATTGAGAACTTCTCCTGTATATTCCTTACCCAGCAATCCACTGATACTATTTTTGTAAACCCTTCGAGGAGCAGACCATGGAAGCGACATATGACTTACTGACTCCCTTGGAAACAAAAGACATCGAATCGTTGAGGGCAGGAGACCGGGTCACCCTCAGCGGAACCGTGTACACGGCGCGGGATGCGGCCCATCGAAGGCTCTTGGAACTGGTAGACCAGGGGGAGGCGCTGCCCATTCCCATTGAGGGGCAGGTCATCTATTATGTGGGGCCTTCACCCGCGCCCCCCGGCCGGGTGATCGGCGCGGCAGGCCCCACGACGAGTTACCGAATGGATCCCTATGCGCCCAAGCTACTTGAAATGGGCCTAAAAGGGATGATAGGAAAGGGCAAACGTGCCAAGGAGGTGGTGGAGGCCATGGTAAAGTACAAAGGCATCTACATGGCCGCCATCGGCGGCGCCGGCGCCCTTATGGCCAAATCCATTAAGGCGGCTCACGTGGTGGCTTACGAGGATTTGGGACCGGAGGCGATTCGCGAACTCAAGGTGGAGAGATTACCCGCTGTCGTCGTAAATGACACCCTCGGCAATGACCTCTACGTGGAAGGCCAAAAGGCATACCGGGCGGCCGCTGCCTAACACCTGAGATCGAGCGCGCACAGGAGAGAATATCATGGGGAAAATGGGAAAAGGGCGGGTCTGGTTGCTGGTCGTCCTGGTCGTGTTGGGCCTTGCCATTTTCGGCTACTATTTTATGACCATGAGCGGACCGGCTACAGACAAGAAAAATGTTCAATCGGAAGGCAAAAGGGCTGCCCCCGAAGCAACGTCTGCCACATCAACCCCACCGGGCAAGACAGAACCGGCTCAGAGTCCATCCAATGTAGCACCCGAAAAGACCTCAGGGAATCAGCCCGGCCCCCAAAAGTTTCCTATCCCCAAGGAGGGCGCCGCATCCACCGCAAAAACCCCCACGAAACCCAAAGTGGGCGCCCAAAAAAATATCCTCAAGATCGAGGTGGGCGCGGATGTTGAACCACAGATGGCATCCAACCCGAATTACTGTACGCTAATTGACGGACACGTGTACGATTTCTTCGACTACTTAAATCATCAGCCCTATGTCCAGACGCTCCATTTGGATCAGAGTACCCTCATGTGTTTTCAGAACATCCTCAATCGCCTGAAAGCGAATCCGCCCTTGCCGGCAGGCGAGCGGGTGGATCCGGTCACCATGCTCAAAAACATGTACCACCTGTACCGGGTCTTGGGGTTTGGTTACATACGGTTGATAAAGGATGTACTTCAGCATGAGCACGACACACTGGAACTCAATTTGGACATATTTTACAAGTGGCTTATGTCGGGGACCCGGTGCCCACAATCCGGTTTAGAGCGACCGCCCTTCGAGATCACCTATCTCTATGCGGGCTATTTTCTAAATACGGTGGGCGGCAGGGCCTATCTGTTCAGGCGAACGCCCACGGTCAGACTTCTGGCCAGTTATTACGCCATTCTCATCGTGCACCACGCCGAAAAAGAGGGTAAAAACACATATGGCATTGATCTCCTGCCCTACATCACCATTCTGAAAGAAGAAATGAACAACTATTCCGATCTCGAATTTCAGATGAATTATGTGAACCGTTTGACGGAGCTGGAGAGATATTACCGGAAGAAAAGGTGACCACGCCTCACAGGACTCAAAATTTGACCTTCGGGGCCTGCTGAGCCGCCTTGGGCGCTTCGAAAAACGTCGCTTTTTCAAAACCGAACATCCCGGCAACGATATTGGTGGGGAACGTCCGAATTTTGGTATTATAGGCCCGGACGGTTTCATTAAACCGCCTGCGCTCCACGGCAATTCGATTTTCCGTTCCTGCCAGTTCGTCCTGAAGACGGATGAAATTGGCATTGGCCTTGAGCTGCGGGTATTGCTCCACCACCACCAGCAAGCGGGAAAGGGCGGAGGAAAGTTCGTTGTTGGCCTTTATTTTTTCGTTCACCGTGTTTGCACCCGCCACCTTGGAACGGGCCTCCGTCACCTTAATAAAGACCTCCTTCTCGTGTTTGGCATACCCCTTTACGGTTTCAACATAATTGGGGATTAGGTCATAACGCCGTTGTAACTGGTTTTCCACCTGGGCCCACGCCGCTTTCACGCCCTCATCCATGGTGACCAGTGTATTGTAGGTTCCCTTGAGGTAGGAATACGGAATAATGACCAAAAGGGCCACGATCCCTAGTATAATCAACAACGTCTTTATTCCCTTGCTCATCTCACCCTCCTAACGAATCCACAATCTTTGAAAGCTTTCGCATCTCCCTCAGACAGGCCTTGATGACCCTCATACTTTGCGTCTTGTCCGGTTTGGTCTTTTCTTCGCCCATCTGTCGCACGGCTTCAAATACGGTCGCGTCAACCCCCAATGAAGCGGAAGCGGCGGCGATAACGTCCTGTTTCTTATGAGGTAACTCCTCCCCTTTCAAATACAGCAAGGCCTCAAAAAGGGCGATGATGGCCGGGAGGGCCTGTCCGGCAAGTGCCCTGAGCGGCGCGGACTTCCCCGCGGTTTCCAGGAAGGCCTGCCGAAGCAAAAGGAGCTTCCCTTTGGCTTCCCGTTCACATTGAAGCCGCAGAAATTCGTTGTCAAAGCTCAACTCTTTAAGGATATCCTTTCCAAATACCATTTGGTAATTTTTTTGAAACTTGAGATACTCGATGGGATAGACATCCAAGGAAGTGGCCATATACCCTTCGGTGAGAAACAGCGGGATCGCCACGCCTTTTTTCCGCCACTTCTCCACCGTATCAAAGGCCCGATCCAGCTGATCAATGGCTTCTTCAGACAGAACGATCATGAAATTGATATCTGATTTTCCGGGCCGGAAATCAGGGCCGGCGGCACTCCCATAGAGGATGATACTGGTGAGGTCATCTCCAAAGATCTCCTGATAGTCGGAGACAATATCCGGGAATAGGGTCTTGGGATCGGTTATCTTTGCCATCACTCAACTCCTTTCAAAAACCGCCACCGGCGCCACCGCCCCCGCTCATACCGCCGCCGAAACCGCCGAAACCACCACCAAATCCTCCAAAACTGCCGCCCATACCCCCGCTGGAGTACCTCGGCCCGCCACCACCAAGGCCAAAGAGGAAGGGGAGGAAAAAGAGCCATGAACCACCCCGTCGCCTGGACATGGCCCCGAAAATCATGATGATAAAGAGGATGGGGAGAAAGGCGAGCAGGGAAGATCTCTTTTTCTTGGGAGGTTTTGCCTGGCTCCCGCCGGTCAGTTCAATCCCCGCATCTCTGGCGATCACCTGTGCCACGGCCCCGGTCCCGGCCAACAATGCCTCTCCGAATTGATCCCCTTTCAGGTACGGGATCATGTAGCGATCTCTGATCTCACCCACCAGTCCGTCGGGGAGTATCCCCTCCACGCCATAACCGGTTTCGATGCGCATCTTCCGCTCTTTGACCGTGACGAATATGAGAACGCCTTTGTCTTCACCCTTCTTCCCGATGCCCCAAGCGCTGTACAGACGATTGGCATAGTCGTTGTAATCCGCACCCCCGATATCCGGCAGGGTCACCACCACAATGGGAATCCCCGTTTTCTTCAGCAGGGTCTGGCTGATGGCGTTGATCCTTTGCTTATAGGTATCGGGAATGATGTTGGCAAAATCATTCACCAGCCCCTGGGGCTTGGGAATGGGTCTTTCGGCCTGTGCCGGAGAGAAGGCGGCCCATAAGAGAAAAAAGAGGAGAGACCAGAAAAGGGGGCCCGAAAAATGTTTTTTATGAGCTCTCCTGACAGGAAACAGAGACGTTTGAAGTGAGGCCATGACAGTCTCTTTTTGAAACGCCGCTTTCAACTGGTTTGTGGCCCACGCCACGCCCCCTGGGCACCGAGCAAGCGGCAAATGGGGATACGCCCAGGCGGTGGATACTGTCACCATCGGCTCTGATGGGGCTGTTCCTCACTTAGTTCCGAAGTGCGGCTCCTGAGACCGAAGTGACGACGGTTTAATCGGGTCTCCAAAAGAGACCGTCACGCCCTTTTGAAGGAACCGACACAACATGTTTATCAACATGTTAAAATAATACCACATTTCCAATTTCAAGTGTTTAAATCAAAATTATACACTCAAACGCCCATCCTGTCATTATATTTTTTGCCTAAAGGTTTCGGATGAATTTGCGGTTGCACGGGCGCCTGAAATATGAAAAGCTGACCGATAAAGATCTAGAACGCTTGAGTTCGACACATTATGTCTAGGTGCTATCCGAACGTTCAATCGCAAATCAACAATCGGCAATACTGGAGAGGGGGTGATCGCCACCATGCAACAGGAAACCTTTCATGACACGGCCTTTTTTTCTCTCGACCGGGTCATCGACCTGATTTACAGAGATGAGGAGGAATTGAGTGATATCCTCTACTTCATCGTATCGTTGGCTGCGGAAATCACGGGGGCTGCAGGGAGTACGCTCAGGGTTCTGGAGCAGGGGACGTTTAACCTGAAAGTGGTCTCATCCTATGGGCTCACCAAGCGATACCTCAATTCAGGGGCCATAGACTTTGGAAAGAGCGTCACAGAGGTCATGCACGGGGACATCATGATCATCAATGATTTTGAGAATGATCCCCGAATTCAGAATCGGGAGGCGGCCCGCAAAGAGGGGTTGCGTTCGGTGATCGGCCTCCCGTTCACCGTGAATGACACCACCTATGCCATCCTAAGGGTCTATTTTGCCCACAAGAAGGTCCCTACCCAGGATGAGATGGAATTCCTGGCCAGCCTGGGGAAACTGGCGTGTCTGGCCATTGAACGGGCCGCGGTCAGTGAATTGAAGGAGTCGGAAACCGTCTCTTTATAGGTATGACACAAACGAGCGATCAATTAAGGCGAATCCTCAAAAGAATCGACGGCAAGGGATACAAGGCCTATAAAGACCTCCAGAACGCGTATGACTTCGGCACGTTTTGGCTGTCTGTGGATTACGTGCAGGGAGATCCCTTTGCCTCACCCTCCAAAGTGAGGTTGCGGGTGCCCATGAAACGGGCCGGTTTCCCTCAGGCGCTCTACGGGGGGCCCGTTCGGCGATGTGCTCTGGAGGATTATGTGACCCGGGTGGTCTCTCGCTCACTGGCGACCACCCGGGGAAAAGGTCGCGGAAGCGGAAAGAGCGGGCATTTGTCCATAGATGCGGGCGGACAAGAGGTCCTGGAACGAACCGCCCTCAAAATGACGACCGATTGGGTGGAAGCGAGATTGTATGTGGGGCTTCCGGCCGCGGGCAGAAGGATCCTGGGGGAAGAGGCGGAGAAGATCTTTTTCTCAGAGATGCCCCGCATTGTGGAACAAAGTCTTTTGTGGCATCGCCATGCACAGGCCGAAGCCAGAGATTTTGTGGCCTGTGTGGAGAACCAGGAACATATCCGAGCCCGGTTGGCCCCCCTGGGCCTGGTGGCTTTTGTGGCCGACGGATCCTGTCTCCCTAGAGAGAGGGGAAACAGCCAGGCGCCCCTTTCCTCAAACGCGGCGGTGTTGTTCAGATCTCCCGAATCGCTCCGGGTCACCATGGAGGTTCCCAATTCGGTTCCCAAACCCTTTGGACCGGGAAAAATCATTAGCGGCATGGGCATCCCCCGGGGAATCACGCTCATTGCAGGGGGCGGATACCATGGGAAATCCACGCTCCTTAAGGCCCTCGAGCGGGGGGTCTATCCCCATATCCCGGGCGACGGACGGGAGTATGTGGTCACGGCACATGAAGCAGTGAAAATCCGGGCTGAGGACGGGCGATCCGTGGAGCGGGTAAATATCGACCCCTTTATCAGCAACCTCCCCTTCGGCCTGGACACGCGACGTTTTTCCACGGACAACGCCAGCGGGAGCACGAGCCAGGCGGCCAATATCATGGAAGCCCTGGAAATGGGGGCCACACTTCTGCTGTTGGACGAGGACACCTCTGCCACCAATTTCATGATTCGGGATGTTCGAATGCAAAAACTGGTTCATAAGGCGTTTGAACCCATTACCCCCTTTATTGACCGGGTCCGGGAAATGTACCGGAAATTCGGCGTGTCCACCGTCTTGGTGATGGGGGGCTGCGGGGATTATTTTGACGTGGCGGACCGGGTCATCATGATGCGGGAGTATCTCCCCCAGGATGTCAGTGAAGAGGCCCGCCAGGTGGCCGAAGATTATGCGACGGCAAGACGGAAGGAGAGCGGTGCATATGACCACTGGCATCTCGATCGGTGCCCCCGACCGGAGACGCTGGACCCCTCAAGAGGAAAAAAGGGGATAAAAATCGATGCCAAGGCCCTCGATCTAATTCTTTTCGGCACCCAGCCCATCGATCTGCGTGGGGTTGAACAGCAGGTGGATGTCAGTCAGACCCGGGCCGTGGGCATGGCCCTTCGCCTGGCGGCCGGCCGGTTCATGGATGGCCGCACCCCTCTCAGGATCGTCCTGGAGCAGACCATCCGCTATCTGGATGATCACGGCCTGGACGTGCTGGATCCTTATCATCGGGCCGGCAGACACCCCGGGCGTTTTGCGCGGCCCCGTCGTTTTGAGATGGCGGCAGCACTCAACCGGGCCAGCTTCAACCTGAGTGTCTCCGTGTTTCGAACGTCCACTTCCTCTGGGACACCCCTGCCCTCATCCCCGACATGAATGACCACCTGCTCATCGTCCGAACGGGCCAAAGAAATAATAAGCTTACCGCTCTCGTTTTCACCGTAGGCATGCTTAAACACATTGGATATGAGCTCGTTCAGCACGATCGCACAGGGGATGGCCTGGGTCACCGATAGATAAACACCGCTGCCGTCAATGACCGGGATCACGCGGTGACAGGTGTCCGCATAAATCTGAGACACAAAGGTCAAGAGTTTACGGGTGTGCTGGATCATGTCTATCCGGTTGAAATGTTCACTCTCATAGAGTTGGGAATGAATCAGCGCCATGGTATATATTCTGGATCGGGCTTCGGCCAGCAGGGTACTGGCCTCCTCGTTATGGGTTCTTCTCCGGGTCATATCGAGGAGGCTCGAAATGACCTGAAGGTTGTTCTTCACCCGGTGATGAATCTCACCCAAGAGGAGCTTTTTTTCTTCGAGAGACTCTCTGATTTTTTTCTCCGCCAATCGGCGCTCCGATATCTCTCGGCTGAGCATGGTATTGGTTTCCAACAAATCCCGGGTGCGCGCCTCCACCAACTCCTCCAACTGCTCTTGGTATTCCCTCAGGGACTCTTCCGCCACGCGGCGGGCCTTGTTTTCCTTTTCGAGCCGGACATTAATTTCCCTGGTCTTCTCGGCCAGGGTCCGAGCTTCCTGCTCAGAGGCTTTTGCCTTCTCCGTCGCATATTGTAGTTCCACGTCCCGTTTCTCGATGAGGGCCAGCATCCGGTTGAAATTGGCCACAAGGTCTCCCACCTCGTCTTTTCCCTGCAGGGTCCCCCTGAGTGAATAATCCTTGTCTCTGGTCACGGATCTTGCCAACTCTCCCAGGGCGACGATCGGCGTTGTGATGATGCGCTGCAATCTCGTGGAGAGAAGGAAGGCCAAACCGATAGACAGGATCAGCACCGAGGCCGCAATACTGATCTCCTGCTGGAGGAGCGATGTCATGAAGCGCAGATCACTTTGCACATACACCGTACCGATCCGCTTCTCCCCGAGCATGACCGGTTCATAGCAAGCGAGCGTACCGTTTTCAAAATAATCGCCGATTTCCCTTACCTGAGGCGGTTCAAGGACCTTTGGGGCATCCTTCCGCCTGTAAGAGGCAAAGGGTCGGCCTTCTCTCGAAAAAACCCATGCCGAGAGAACCTCAGGGTTTAACCTGAGGGTAGCCAGGGTATACTTTGCGTCGGTTGTGTCATCGATGATCAGAGCGGCCGATCAGTTGTGGCCGATGATGTTAGCCGTGGTGGACACCTCTCGAACCGCATCCTGCCGCAACTCAATCAAATCGAAGACCAAAAACGTACCAAAAGACAATAGGAGGCTGATCACACAGACCCCCATGATGATCAATAGGAGCTTTTTCCCTATGGCGAGGTCTCTGAATTGAACCATGGATTAATCGGCTTTCCAATTCACGGCTGATCAAAAATATCCGAGAGTCTGAGCAATCTGGCACGGAGTTTCAGTCCGCTTTTCTCAACTGCCCCAAGGTTCACGGTAAACCGTTTGGATGTCCGGGTGACCGGGCCCCGAAGGTTCTTGAGGCGAATCATGCCGCCCATAGAGGGAAACCCCTCCAGGGTACTGACGGTCAATACCGGCTTATTTCTCAGTTTTGCGAGAAGCTCCGTGGCAAACGCCCTCTTGGACGACCCAATAAAGAGGACCTTGCAAACATCCGGCCACCTTTCGCCTTCCTGAATGCGCCTGATCTCCAACTTTTGTCTCTTAGCAGTCTTTTGGTCCAACCTCTTGAGATGGGAATAGAGGGCATCATCCCCCAAGATAGCGACGCAAAACGGGTCACCCGTTTTGAGGGCATCTTCGGGCCAGTCTACGAAGAGGAGGAGGTTATACAGGTAGAACGC
Organism: Deltaproteobacteria bacterium; assembly: GCA_037382425.1. GTDB lineage: Bacteria > Desulfobacterota > DSM-4660 > Desulfatiglandales > Desulfatiglandaceae > JAIPDZ01. The sequence continues at coordinate 3,351 of JARRPY010000073.1, read as the reverse complement.
CTTGACAGAGGGATTTTCAGACACTTCTTCAGCAAGCCCTTCCGGAGCAGGGTTGACCAACCCAAGTATCAGGTAAAGCAAGAATACGAGACGTGTATTTCTAAAAGTCCTCAAAGGCGTGTTTCCTTGATTGGTAAGCCCTTCAGCAACCCGGAGCAACTAATTTAAAAAAACGTCATTCCGGGACTGACCTGGAATCCAGTCCTTTCAAATTATGTATGGAGCCCGGCTTTCGCCAGGGTGATGAATCGGGTTAATGGAATTTTCTCTAAGTTAACGGCATTGACCCTCAAGGAGTAACCAGCAACCGGCAACGAGCAACGAGCAAGCCGGTATACAAATCATACAAAATACTGGATCGTGCCGTCCGGGACGACCGACACCCGGGTGCCTGGACCATGAGTCCGGTGCAATGCGCGAAGCGTCTTGCCCCAGGATCGGTGCCAATGAATCCGATCCACGGGACCGAACCATTCCCACCCTGCCAGATCCGGATACTCGCTTATCAAGAAGAGTCGATTCACACCCGGAGGGAATCGGTCCTTCTTTCCCCACAACCGCCCGCCGAAGAATTTCCCGCCGCTCCTGAGGAGATAATGGGGAATCTGTCCAGCCGGCGCACCAATCACCGCCACCATGTCTCCCCCGGACTTCTTCAGGAGCTTTGCGCAGGGGATAATGGCCACGTGCCCTTCGTTTGCCTTTGAATAGACATTGGCAATGACCAGGTCGGCATCTTTTTCAGCCGGTGTCGCATAATGCGCTTTTGCATACTTAACCCCGGCCTCGTGGGCTGCCAGCGGATCGCCCACAAACAGGGCCACGGTCTCTCTTCGATAATTGACCACGGCATCAATCTTGATGTCCAATCCCGACATTCGGGTGGCCTCTTCCATATCCAGACGGAGGACATTTCCCTCGGTCTTTGCCAGCCCCACGGTGGGGTCTAGTCTGCCCAGCGGATGATCCTTGGTAGGGGCACTGCGTCCCCCCACTTTGTAGTGGTTATGCCACATGCTCTCTATGGACGCGAGCCCTGGGAGAACGATTTTCCCGCCCCCGCCGTAGCCGTAGGACACATGGGGCACAATCGCTCCGATACCGATCTTCAAGTCGCATCTCATGAACTCCGAGTTGATCTCAACGGGCGTACCGCGGGACGTCTTTCCCAGATAATCACAGCATTCATAGGGGTTGTGGTTATAGACCGGGAACCGGCTGAGGATGTCTTCACCGAGCTTTTTTCTAAAATCTTCTAAGGAATGGGCCCCGTGGGCCCCCAGGGCGACGATAAACCGGATCTGGTCATCAACAATTCCGGCGGCGTTCAGTTCCGAAAGGGCATATTCCGCGATCTGGCCCACTCGGGTGGGCCTGGACAGGTCATCAAAGGCAATCACCACCTCCTGTTTTCCCCGGGCGAGGTCGCGCAATCGGGAAGATCCGATGGGACGGTCAAAGGCGGCCTGAAAGCCTTTATGAGTCAGAGGCGGGGCATCTTTTCCTTCCATATGGCAGACCCGCACGTCCCAATCACTCGGGAAAAGAAGGGCAATATCGCTGTCTCCATACCAGGCCATGTGGGGCAGGTCGACATGGATGGTCATCGCACCATTCCTTACGGGGTTTGCCATGATGCGGTGAAGTACCGGTCGATTTCGTCATAACTGGGTTGGAAATTCAGGGCCCGGTTCATCACCGCAATGGATCGGTTTTTGACGAGCGGTACCCAGAAGGCCTCTTGGGCGATGATTTTCTGCGCCTGGGAAAAAAAGGCCTTGCGTCTTTCCTGCTCGATGGTGGCATCGGCCGCCCTCAGCAAGCGGTCCACTTCCGAAGTGGTGCCGTAGCACCCCGGGGCGGTCCTCACGAAAAAGGGATTCATGATGGCGCTGGCGTCAAAGATAGAATAGCTCCCCCAGGTGAGGAGGGCCAGCGGCATCTCGCCCTCAAGGAATTTTTTATAGAAACGGTACCATTGCCCGCCCATCCATTTGAGATTCGCCTTTATCCCCACGGCCTTGAGGTGCTCTACAATGACCTCTGCCGTGCCCTCGCTGATACCGGCGTAGAAATCCACCTCGAACCCGTCCGGATACCCGGCTGCCCTCAGCAATCTCCTGGCCTTTTTCGGGTCATAAGGGTAGGTCATTACGTCGGGTTCGTACCCGAAATGAAGCGGAGTGCACACCCCTTTTATGGGGTCTGCCATGGTGTTGAAAGGGCCACGAACGATGTGGTTCTTATCAATGGCGTGGTTAATGGCCCGTCGCACCCGACGGTCTTTGAAAAAACCGACCCCACTACGGCCGGTGGCGTCCATGACCAAAAAGCACGTTCTCAAAATCCCGACACTTTTTATGTTTACAAACGGGTTTTTTCGTAAAAACGGCAGCTGTTCCTGATAGTGGTTGGTGGCGCGCAAAAGATCGACCTTTTTCTTGATCAAGGACTCCACCTGCAGAATTTCCTCCGGGCTAATTTGGACGTCTAGATTGGGAATTCGGGCTTCACCCTTGGGGCCGTTGAAATAGTCCGGATTGGCCTCGAAAACGACTTCGGATGGACTCGACCGGGAGACAAACCGGTAGGGGCCGGTCCCGATGGGATGCTGATTAAACCCTTCCTTGCCCACTTGACGGTAATAGCGCGGTGGATAGATGAACAGGGTGTTGGTAATAACGTCCTGGGCGGTGGGAACCGGTATGGCGGTCTTAAATCGAATCGTATGCGCGTCCACCACGTCCACGTCCGTGAAGACCTTCAGGTAGCGGGCCACCAGTGAATCATTCATTTTGAGCCGTTCCATGGAAAATCGGACCGCCTCCGCATTAAACGGCTCTTTATTATGGAAAAGCACCCCTTTTCTGAGGGTAAATTCGAGGGTCTTCTCGTCCAGATATTGATAGGATTCCGCCAGACAGGGCACGATCTCATGATTTACGGGATCTCTGTAGAGGAGGGTGTCGCCCCAGTTGTGGTACAAGACCAGTATCTGACGGCTGGTGGTTAACGCAGGGTCCAAGGGGCTCAAGGGGCTGGTGCCCAATGACACCACCAGGGTGTTCTGGGCGTTTTCAGCGGCACCAAATACCGGGGGCGCCAGCAAGAAAAGGCTCCCGAGGAAGATGGCGATAACCCCATTCAAAAAGGCTGACCTCTCGTGGCTCTTCTTCAGTGGGTAGCGCATATGAGATGTTTCCGTCTATCCGTATTCACCCTACAATAATGGGCGCAGGTTATCACAGCCCGGTTGGCTTGTAAACCAGTGGCCCGGCGTGTATCGATTGGGCTTGCTCCGCTTTGCCGGTGAATGCTATACTGAATCTTTAGAAAAAGAACAATCCCCCA
>JARRPY010000072.1:0-13727 GCA_037382425.1 Deltaproteobacteria bacterium | reverse complement strand
AAAAAATGAAAACTGAACCCTTGGCAAGAGGTACATATCATAAATGAGATCGTCTCTGTCAAGTGAAAACGAAACGCTCCCCTGAGCGAGCATGGGCGGGAAATCACTTGACGATGAAACCCCCTTGTCGATACTAAAGAGGATGCAGCCTCACATAAAGATCAGGGATATCTCTAAGCTGATGAAGTCACCGCTCTGGGTATCTTACGGCCATAACAACCCAATCCGTTTATTTTTCTCAGCGAAGCAAACGTGAAAGGAGAACCATGGAGAATCAAACACAGCCCAGTTGTGCCACATGTGCTTTTAAAGATCGCATTTGCCGAAAGGAGGACGGTAAGGGCCCCGATTCATGCCCAACCATCAACTACCGGGAGGTTATCGAAGCGACCAACCGGGAATACGAAAAGCCCGAAGTTAAGGAATTCGCTCGAATGGCCTCTATCCAGGAATCCGAATGTTACAGCAACCGTCATATCAAACCCTATGTGTTTCATCCGGTCAAGCCCAGGGTACAGGAGATCTGTGAATTCGCTCAAAAAATGGGCTACCGGAAGCTGGGCATCGCATTCTGCGCAGGGCTTCACCCCGAGGCCAAGGCATTGAACCGGATCCTCGAGGCTCAGGGTTTTGAGGTGGTTTCCGTTGTGTGCAAGGCGGGGGCCACGCCCAAGGAGCGCATCGGTATTCAGGAAGAGGAAAAGATTGATATCGGAAATTTTGAATCCATGTGCAGCCCCATTGTCCAGGCCACCATCCTCAACAAAGAAAAGACCGATTTCAATATCCTGGTGGGTCTGTGTGTGGGGCATGACTCGCTATTTTTCAAGTACAGCGAGGCCTATGCCACCGTACTGGTGGCCAAGGACCGCGTGCTCGCACACAACCCGGCTGCCGCCCTTTACACATCCGGCACCTACTATGCCCGGATGCTCCGAAAAGGATTCTGATACCCTTGTGTTTTGGGGTTTACACCTCGCCCCCGCCATGGTATTATGCGCATACGCTCATAACAGGAGGAGGGAATGCCGAGACCAAGAAAGCTCCGATTTGTCCGGACCCACCCCGAGGTAACGGCCTTCGTCCCTCATGGGGTGCCGCTTCAAGGGCGGGGGACGGCTGTCCTCCCAATAGAGGGGCTTGAGGCCATTAAACTGAACGATGTGGAGGGCCTTGATCAGGAGCGTGCCGCACAGGTGATGAACGTCTCCCGCCAGACCTTTGGAAGGACTTTGGCCGAAGCCAGGGCCATCGTGGCCGATGCCCTGGTATCGGGGAAAATCCTTAAAATTGAAGGGGGTCACTTTAACATCCCGGGCGCCAGGGCCGGACGGAGACGACGGCGGGGCCGGAGATGATGCCGGAGCAGCCCTGTGCCCGCACCCGTCTATACCCCGCCCATATATACTGGGTATGGGAATATGGAAAGACCTCGTCCGCTGGGAACTGAAAACGCCATCTCAATCCTCTATGACAACCGCCGCGCCGAACCGGGGGTAATACCGGCCTGGGGTTTTTCGTGTCTCATTTCCTTTTCCGAGGGTGACATTCTCTTTGATACCGGCGGGGACCCTTCCATACTAGGCCACAACATGGAAGCGATGCATGTCCATTCCAAAGACATAGGGCATATCATTCTCTCTCATGAACACGGGGACCACACAGGCGGACTCTCCGGATTGCTGGGGGCATCGCCCGCGCCAACCCTCTATTTTCCGCAGTCCTTCCCCAGGCGTTTCAGAGAAGCCGTGCGCTACACCGGGGCAAATGGGGTGGCGATAAACGGGTTCACTGAAATACGTCCGGCCGTTTACACCACCGGGGAATTGGGCCGGGGATTAAAAGAGCAATCCCTCATACTGAGGACCGTCGAAGGATTGATCATCATCACCGGATGTGCCCACCCGGGAATCGTGGAAATCACGGAAGCGGTTGTCCGGCGTCTTGAAGAACGGGTGTATCTCCTGATGGGAGGCTTTCATCTGATGGGCAAATCGCCGGCGGCACTGACCGACATTGCCCATGGACTGGATGCGCTGAACGTCGAGAGGATCTGCCCCTGCCACTGCAGTGGAGATACGACCATCGATTTTTTTGAGCATCAATACGGCAGAAATTTTATCCCCGGCGGCGTAGGGGCAAGGATCCCTATACCAGAACCTTTGAAATGATGTTTAAGGAGAAAAGACATGAAGAAAATCGCAATTGTGGGATGCGGCGCATATATGGACAGCGGGTACGGCTGCCCTGGTGAGTGGCGGTGCTTGAAGGCCGCAGGTTTGGGGGAAGGCCATTTTGACGCGCCCGGTCAGGTGACGTCTTTCGTCAAGTGTGAGTGCCCGGGACGGACCGTGGCACCCAACTTGGGGATGGCCATGAAGCTTTCCGGGATCAAGCCCGATGTGATTCACCTCAGTTCCTGCATGGCCGACGCCAAGCCGGGATGCCCTTATACCTCACCCCAGGAAATGGCGGATATCCTGAAAAAGAACACCGGCATCGAGGTGATCCTGGGCACCCACGATTATCACTGAGACGGGGCACATTTCCATATGGTCGATGGCTGTATGGGAAGGGGCTTTAATGGGAGGTCTTCGCCATGATATCAGATGAAACGGGCGTCGGCGACAACAGAGGACGGGGCCAGGACATGGGCGGCAGGGGAAGGGGCATGGGCGGGGGCCAGGGTCTGGGCCCTGGCGGCGAGTGTGTCTGCCCGGGATGTGGGCACAAAATCCCCCACCTCAGGGGGTCCCCCTGCTTTGAAGTAAAATGTCCGGAATGCAACACGTATATGACACGGGCCAAGCCGTCCTGAAAAATCGTCGACCCGTCGAATGAAAATGCCTCCTTAGGTCAGTTGTTCCGCTCCAGGTATGCACGGGCCCTGGCGTAGATATCCGACACACGGCTGTTTTTGCGGGGGAGCGCATCCCGGAGCATATCGAGATACCCCTTTTCCCTGACCATCTCAAATGTTCGCGGAAAATTCAGATCATAAACCCACCCCATCTGAAGCATCTTGAAATCGTTCAGCGTCCTAAGATCGGTCATCTTCACCAGTCGTCCCGCCATCAGGGTCTCATAGACCTTATCTGAAACTTCCGGCGTATCCGGCAGGTCCAGTTCTATGCTGGCATTCCGGCCGTCGGCGGCAGTCCGGTAGTAGTCTGTAACCACATGCCAGATATCCACCTTGTCCGCATCCCTGATGAGCTTGAGGAAAAAAAGGCAACGCGGATCCGCATGTGCAGGGAGGCCCGCGCGGTTATGGTACTTCACCACCCGTCGAATCACACCGGCCGTTTTCGAATCCAAAGGGTCCAGGATTCCTTGGTCATCGATTACTTTTACACCGAGTGCCGCGTGATCCGCCGATTTGCCGTCGGAAAAGGTCCGGTATTTGCGGTACTGCTCAAATCGGCCGATATCGTGCAGCAGCGCAGCCGCTTCCGCCATGGCCAAGTCATATTCCGAAAGTCTGAGACTGTGACCGATATCCACCGCAGCCTCGCAAACCCGGCGGGTATGATCCCGCTTTAGATCCATGCCTTTTTGAACCACGGGATTTCGGGAATCGAACTGGTGCGTGTAGGCGTCAAACCATTTCTTGAGATCGGGCAGCAATTCCTGTATGTCCAATTTTACATCCCTGAGGCGGACTGCCCCGCAGCCCAATAGTGGCCAGATTTCGGGTTTCAGTATTAGGCTGTTCCTATTCCCTTTCCTGAAACCCTGGCCCAGACCTGGATTGTCCTCGTCCTCGCTGCAAATCATCCTGTTTGCAAGAAACGGGATCACCAGTTCCAGATCCGATAAGTCACGCCAAGGCGGGCCTGAACTCTGAAACCTCGATAATCAATGAACCCGAAAGGTTAACTCAAATAAAACATCTTCGCTTTTTACGTAGAAGTTGCAAACAAAGAATCTGATATGAAATCATCGAAACAGAGTAAAGACCCGATTGAAAATGAACTCATCGCCGTATTGCCAGACTCAGGAACCGATCTTTCTCTTTAAACATCAATCGCTTGCCCACCATCATTCGGAGAAACGCGGTGATCTGGTCTTCGCCAAACCGGGGGAAACGGGCCACAATTTCCGCCAAGGCCCTTTGCCTGGCACAAAACCGATAAATCCCCCTGGAACTTCCCTTGAGCCGGTGGGTCATATCCGCCATATTCAGGCGGCGTTGATGAATGATAAGGAAATCCTTTCCGTCTTGATACCACAGCACAGGACAAAACCCGGCCTTTTTGTGAACGTCGTCATAGAATGCGTGCCATTGGGTGATCTTTTCCCGAACCGGAGCCCAGAGTCGATGCTGATACCTGACCCCGCCGTGATAGCCCTGCATCATGAAACAGATTTTTTGTCGGATGGCTTCAGGAAATAGATACCCATAATTGCGATGGTTTCCCGTGAGTCGCATGCCGTAACGACCGGGATGTCGCCATACCGTACTCCCGTATCCGAGCCAAAGTGGAATTCCCTTGAGTGGGCGAAACGGGAAGGCGAAGTCCAGATTCCTCAGTGTCTCGGCCACATCTTCTGAATCACTGGAAGGGAATTCCAATATGAGGTTACCGGTTAGATCCGGCATATCCGGGTGCTCACAATGCTTCATGATTTCGAGGTTGTCCATGGCTGTGGTGCCCTTGTTGAGCTTTTTGAGCAGCCGGGTGCTGAGGGCCTCCACACCGACCTGGACCTCCCGCATACCGGCAGCGGCCATTTTTCTGAGCACCTGATGAGACGTATCCGCCCGGATCTCCGAAAAAAGTTTCAGGTCCACTCCAAGATGCTCGATGCCCGAAAAGAGGGTTTCGAGCCCCCGGGCAGGCAGGAGATTGTCCATGAAAGAGATATTTAGTACCTGGTGACGTTTTACGAGCGCATCGATCTCAGAAATGACGCGGTCGGCCGATTTCCTGCGGTATCCCTCCCACTGAAGGTTGAGGTTACAAAAGGCACACCCCTTTTCATTGGGTTCATGACTGCGCTTGCGCCACCAGCATCCCCGGGAAATCTCCATGGGCAGGCGGGGCAGGAATCGATGGTCGGGATCCAGGGAGGTTAGATCACAAAAATAGTCCGTATAATCGGGGATGGGGAGTTCATCGAGATCGCGGATCTGCTGCGAGTTCGCCCGTCCCCGTTTGGGATTCCCGGACATCAGGCCGGGGATGTCCGGCCACGATCCTTTTAGATGCGCCCCCCCGGGCAGATCCGGCACGTTCGAATGGGAATTGAGAGACGCCTTTTCAGCGGGCGTTCCCGTAATCGAACTGGAATGGGAAGCGGAATGTCGATGGCCCGTCATAAACCGGATGAGTTTCGATAAGGGGATCTCACCCTCCCCCTGAATCACATAATCCACCTCGGGCACCACCTGGAGGAGACTTTTTCCCATCTCCCCCGCACAGGACGAACCGCCGGCCACGATCGGGACGTGTGGCGCACGCTTTTTAATCTCGCGAATAAAATAGAGCGAGCTGCTCAACTGATCCAGACAGATGGAAAAACCGACCAAATCATACCGATCCCATGACGTCTTCTCCAACAGTGAACCGGAAACCGTTCGGATCTTGTCGCACAGGGTGATAAAATCTATCGAGGAAAGTCGGCTGTCTTCACGGGTTTTTCGACGCCAGAACCGGTGGACCGTCTCTATCCGGTGGGGATAGAGAAGGGCGGCATATGGGCATTCGGCAACCCACAACCGAGTGGAGATCCCCTGGTAGAGGTCATACCCCAGGATTTGGGCGATCTTAAGATAGAGGTGATAGGTGTCCACCGCGACGTCGGGGAGGACCTTCTTTAAAAATCCTTTTAAGGACCCCAGCTGAATGGATGGGCGGTCGAAGAAAGGCCAAGGTGAAGAGACCAGGGCCAACCGCGCCCGGGTACCGGTCTTTTTGAACGCTGCATCCGGATCATCCTTTCCATGACCGGAACGAGGCCCCGCCCGCATGCCCATATCAGATTCCATTTGCCGTCAACAGCCCATTATCGCATCAGGGTCAGGCGGCTGACTCCCTTGATCTGGCGAAAATTGGCCCCCTGGCTCACACAGTTGATGGCGAGCGCCGGATCATCAACCCGCGTTCCGGAAACGGCATTCACGCCGTAATCGAAAAGGACAGGGGAAAGGGGCGCAGTGTCTCCCAAAACCACCACATAGGCTTTGGGGTCGCAAAGATCGAGGAGGTGTTCCAGGGTGTGATTCGTCAGGGCGGTTCCTGTAATGCCCACCACATCCGCCTTCGAGATCACCCGATCCGCTTCGGCCTCGCTTAAATCCCCGTCTCTTGGATTTTTCTCCACCACCCAGAGCGTCCTTGCAGCCTCACGTACTTTAGGGATGAAGGGGAAATGCCCCACGATGGCGACACGCCTCCCCCTTCCCTTATCGAGGATCAAGTCCGCCGCATTGACTTCGACGCACCACGCCCGATCCACCTCGAGAAGGGAATTTAAAGCGGCCATGCCCAATGCGGCTTCGAGAATATGTGGGGATCGGGCCAGTTCAACCAATTCCAGGCACCCCCTCTCCATCAGGAACCCCGGATCGGACACCATTGGGGGGGACTGCTTCAGGGCATCTTTGGGGAGTGTCGCCGCCAGTCCGCATTCTCTGGTCCACACCGCCGTATGAAAAACGCCCTGACGGATATCTCTCACCTCTCCATGGTCGCTCAACGTGGAAATCAAATCATCCAGAATTTTCATGACTCGCCTCACCCCGAGGACTTATCATTGAGCACGATCAGGTGACCGTCCAAGAGATTAATGGCTTCGATCCGCCCCTCGATAAACTGCCGCTCGCCGAACAAATCGATAAACCAGAACCCGTTCCCCTCGGCCTCCACGCTGGCCACGTCTTTCATGATCTCCTTTTCCTCATTTTCCGTATGCATATATACAGTGCTTAGGCACATATTCTTCTCCTCATGTTGCTCCTAATCCATTATTTTCCATGAGCACTCCGGCCTGCTCGGATAGGAGAGATTTAAACCGTTTTAGGTCCACCAGACCTTTTCACACGAGATCCTTCATCTTTAGAAAGCCCACGGCGTCCACATTCACCCGAACTCCGAGCATTGACGTCATGCCTTTGCCGCCTCAGGTTGAAAATAGAGTGAAATTGCCCCCCGCGGGCAGGCCGACACACAATCGCCACACCCCAAACACCTCAAGGGATCAATATGGGCAGTCGCATCCAGGGTAATGGCGCCCGCCGGACACACCGCTTCGCACATGCCGCATGCCACACACTGCTTCGTGTCCACAGCGGCCTTCAGGTGCTCATCCGGGGATTCACTTTCAACGTGGCTTAACCGGCCCTCCAACTGGCGAAGCGCCGCTTCAACCGACCGAATCTCTTTTCTCAGCTCGGATAGGGTATCGCTTTTTGCTTCTTGGTGGGGTACAAAAACCGCTTCCCTAAACGGCTGATGCAAAGATGATCTCCCGGAAAAGGCACCAGCCGAATTGGATCTCATACGCCGGCCATCGCCATCCGTCACTGCACGGAATTTCCTGACACCGGCGGCTTTATTGTTTCGCCCCGAATGATCCCTAAGCCCATTTGCTTTTTGTGGTCTTCCCCTCATCCCCCTTCAGCCCCTTTCGCTTGTTTCAATACGATATCCCCTTCCGTTACACCCGCGTGATCGGCAATCACCCGGCACTTGGTCTTTAGTAGAAAGAAGACCGGACCGTCTGTGCCTGAAAGCGCCTCATAGTTGCCCTGCCCCTTGCTGATGATGAGTGGGGAAAGGTCATAAACCGCCCTGAATTCCGGGCTACATCGCTCCAAAATGGCGCCGGGTGCATCACTCCCCGAAGAGACGATATCGGCAACCCGATCGATCCCTGCCGCCACTGCATCATCCCATGTGACGTCGTTGATAATGGGTTTTCCCCGGACCGCATAGCGCACCGGTTTATTCAACTCTTCGATGAGAAGCCTGTCAAAGACGCTCTCACCGGCATTATCACCGATGAATAGCACCGATTCCGCCTTGTTCAGTGCATCACGGAAGGCTTTTGCGTCACATATGGCAAAATCCTTCCTCAGGGTCTCTTCGACAATCGCGTTGAGATCAAAAGGCTGACCCGGTCCGAAGTCGATGACATTCCCGGCGATGGCAATACGAATAGCCGTCATCAGCCTGTCTTCGGCGGCCGCTACCCGGCGTTTCAGAACCGGGTACATGGCCAACGCCTCCCGGGTGTATTTTTGCTTCAACGCCTGGTAGGGGTCTGGATTTCCGGTGATCTCGCTGACCTTTTGATAGATACGCCTTCCGCTTTCCGGAGGCGAACTGCTGAGCGGGATGGTGGAAAGCATCAAGCCCACATCGTCCAACACCGACTTGATCTTTTCCGTATCGTCCGTAGCCATTCTGGCCGCCCGCAACGCCTGGGACAGAAAACAGGGGAAGCAGTCGAGGTAGGTCCGCATTCTCGATGGGCTCATTGAACGAGACAACGTGATGGGGGGATAAACGTCTCTATTCCCGCGTCATCGCAGCACCGCACTTGGGACATGTCTGTTCATAACACGGCGTGCCCAATTGGTGAGCCACCTTCTCCCCGCAACTGGGGCAGACGCAACTTCCTCCCGGGCCGGCACCGAATCCACCACCCCGGCCTCGGCCACCCTGGCCTCCCCCGCCTCTGCCCGTTCCCCTGCCGGTTCCGGGCCCCTGTCCTCTGGGTCCTGTTCCATCTCCTCTTGGCATGTCGTTCACCTCCCGATATCATACGGATTCACGTCTTAACACCTTATCATTTCCCATCAACGTCCGGATCTCCGAGCAGTTCCGACCAGCGAAGAGGGACCAGCCGCCGGTAATATGGCGTTATGCTGTTGCGCCCATTACAGACAACAGATCCCTACAAATCCGCTTCTCGTGCCAAATCCGTCCAGAGTGTCCTCACCGCCTCGGACCCTTGGGCATCGCCATCGTACTCCAGAATGGTCTGCCCCTGGACCATGGCCTTGGTGAATGCGGGATCGAATGGGACCCTTCCCAGAACCTTTACCCCCTCCCGTTCCATATCATGTCGTCCTGATACGGTGGGTTCGGCTACAATGAGCACAGCAGATGCCCCTCCCAAAGACGCAATGACCGGGCACCCGATGCCCGGCGGTCCGTCCGTAAGGAGCAGACCGAGATTCTCCTTTTCAGCCAGTTTCTTTCCCTCCTGACGAATGAGGGTCACCAGTTTGCCGGAATTTTCTTCGGCAATCCCCAGCCGGGCGTGGGCCATGGGCCCGAAACGCGTCTGGGAAAGATACCATTCTCCGCAGGTATTCTCTGGAAAATCGATGGCTTTCTCCGGGCAGAAATAATAGCAGACCCCGCAGCCTTCGCACTCGATGGGATTGACAACAAAATCATCGCTGATGGCGTGCCAGCGGCATAACTCCACACACAGCCCGCACTCGGTACACGCATCTTGACGAATGCTGGCCGTATGACCGGAGGAAAAATCATGTCGCTCCCGGATCTCGGGATCCGTGATCAGATGAAGATCGGCTGCATCCACATCCGCATCGCAAAGCACCTTATTCTCGGCCAGTGAGGAAAAGGCCGCAATGATACTGGTCTTTCCGGTACCGCCTTTTCCACTGATAATGACGATTTCTTTCATTCAAACAGCTCCTTTTCCGTCTGCAATGGCTTCAATCCGTTCATAGAGTTTCTGAAATCGCTCTTTCCATTCCGGAATGGCCGTCACAATCATTTCGCCGCGTGAATAGGCCTCGGCAATCTTCCGGTCGAAGGGAATTTCCATCAAAACAGGAACCTTTTCCTGTTGCGCATACGCCTTCACTCGGTCATCGCCCATATCCGCGCGGTTAATAATCAGGCCGCACGGCAGCCCGAGGAGTTTCACCGCACCCAGGGCCAGCTGAAGGTCGTGCAGACCGAAGGGAGTGGGTTCCGTGACCAACAGGACGAAGTCACTGTCCTTCATGGCCGCAATAACCGGACAGGAGGTCCCCGGCGGGGCATCGATAATCGTCACAGCCTCCGGCCGGGTGTATTCCCGCACCTTTCTGATGAGGGGCGGGGACATGGCCTCGCCCACCCGGAGCTTTCCGTGCACAAATTCAAGGCCGTTCCGATGACCCCGCTCGATCACCCCCAATTCACGGTTCACCTCTGAAATGGCCTTTTCCGGACACACTTCCCAACAACCGCCGCAACTGTGACAAAGCGCATGAAAGGGTAACACCGTTTCACCGATGACCACAATGGCCTTAAACTGACATATCTCCCCACATTTCCCGCACAAGGTACATTTTTCCATATCCACGTCGGGAACCGGGGTGTAAATGGGTTTCGTCTCTTCAATTTCGGCCCCAATAAAGAGCTGTGAATTGGGTTCCTCCACATCACAATCGAGGACTTGCACATCCCCCGGGATGGAAACCGCCATATTGGTGGCCACAGTGGTTTTTCCCGTGCCCCCTTTTCCGCTGGCAATGCTGATAATCATTCCGTGCTCCTTACCGCCGCTTCTAGATTCACATTACTTAAAAATTCTAACACACACCTATTCTCCGTTGCTTGGTCAGGGCGTGACGGTCTTTTTTTCAGACCCGCTTGAACCTCTGGTATTGCGTTCACAGCCCCCTCACTTCGGAATTAAGCAGGGACAGCCCCATCAGAGCCGTCGGTGACAGTGTACGCTCCTTTGTGAGTATGCCCGTTTGCATTTGTTTGGTGTCCAGGGGGCGTGGTGTGGGCCACAAACGAATATTGAAAGCGGCGTTAAAAAAAGAGACCGTCACGCCCGGGCTGAAATACCCAAAGTTCTACCCGGATTTATTTCCTGTTTTAGCGTCAGTGATCACACACATTATCGCCCGTCACGAGAACCCCTTCGAGATACTGATTCACCAGGGACTCCGGGGAATCCATGGGCGCACCGATGATGACCTCAATGCCGTTTTCCCGCAGAAGCTGCTGGGCCCGCTCGCCCATGCCCCCCACAATGACCACATTGGCACCCTGTTCGTGAAGCCATTCGGGCAACACTCCCGGCTCATGGGGCGGCGGCGTGCGCAGGTGTGTCTTTTGAAGCTTGCCATCCTCGGTTTCGATAAAAGCAAACTGCTCACAATGCCCGAAGTGCGATGCCAACTTTCCATCGGAAACAGGCACGGCAATGATCTTGTCCGCCGTCGAACCTTGTTTCACCGCCGGAAGTCCCTCCACTTTGCTGGACTTGGGAGCCGCGCCCCGGCTGTGCTCTGTTGCGTCTATTACCGCATCCACCATGTCATTAAATGCCTTTGTGATGGGAAGATTATCATCCTCCAGGAATTGCATACTGCCGGCATCCCCGTGGGTCACCACCTGGGGTTCCAGCGGGAGCGTCCCCAGAAGCCGCAGACCTTCCTTCTTGGCCGTCAGCATTCCGCCACGGGATTTGAATATCTCAATGGTTTGCCCGCAGTGGGGACACGTCAGACCGCTCATATTTTCAACCATACCCAGAATCTCCATTTTCACCTGGCGGCAAAAATTGATGGATTTGCGAACATCGGCCAGGGACACCTCCTGGGGCGTGGTCACGATAATGGCCTTTGCATCCGGGATGGTCTGGGCCACGGTCAGGGGCTCATCACCGGTACCCGGCGGGGAGTCGATAATCATATAGTCTAAATCCGCCCATTCGATATCGGAAATAAACTGCCGGATCACCCCGATCTTAAGCGGCCCTCTCCAGATGGTCGCCGCATCCTTGTTTTCGCCCATGAGGGGTTCTATGGAGATCACTTCCATGTTGGGGATATACTTGACGGCACGGGCCTTCCCTTCATGGGTGCCCATTTCAATGGTTCCTTTAAGCCCCAGCATCCTCGGGATACTCGGGCCGTGGAGATCCACATCCATCAGGCCCACCCGGTACCCCCGTTTGGCCAGGGCCACCGAAAGATAAGCGGCGACGCTGCTTTTCCCCACACCCCCTTTACCGCTCATCACCAGTATTTTGTTTTTTATCCGTTTCAATTGTTCTCTTATTTCCGCATCTTGTTCCTGATGCTTATCCTGCTGAAACGTCTTTCCGTCTGCCATAATGTTTCATCCTCCACAATATACATACTTAACTTAAAGACGTCTTCGACGTCCTTGGCTTTTGTCTTTCAGCTTAAAGTACCTAACGCCTCATGCCTCTATTTATTTTCCAGGCGCTCGATCCTCGACTCGATCTGTTCGACCTCCCTGCGCATTTCAGCCGCTTTTTCTTTGAGGCGGTTCACGTCTTCCGCGTCGGAAGGGGACCCGGAAGCGGGTGCTCTCGAACTTCCCAATCCGCTGAAACGCATCCCTCGGCCCATGCCTCTGCTCAATCCGCGACCCATTCCGGCACCTCCGCCCATTCCGTAGTGGCTCGTCACATTGGCGGTGAGGGTCGATTCGATTTCGCCGCTTCTAAAGCGTTCGATCACCTCCCTAACCGTTCCGGACTGGCCCACGTATATTTTGATATGGGAAGCCGAGAGGGTTTGAACCGCATTCGGCCCACAATTTCCCGTAATGACGCCCTTGACACCTTTGCTGGCCACAAACTGGGCCGCCTGTATTCCGGCACCCCCGCCCAACGAAATACTTTCATTATCGAAGGCCTCGTAGTTCATATCATCCGTCTCCACAATGACAAAATAGGTGCACCGCCCGAACCTTGGATCGACCATATCATCCAGCGTGGGTCCTGAAGAAGAAACTGCAATTTTCATAAAATGTGTCCTCCTATATGATAATTAGGGTTTTTCATTTCTCAAGTTGCCTTGCCGGTTGCGCCACAACGCCCGATTTTCCCCGCATCCGGGCATCAGAAACTCGTCATCATCCAATCGGTCCTCCAGATAGGCATCGAGAACCTCGTCCACCTTTCCTGCCACAAACGGGATGATTCGCACGCCGCGTGTATCGATGATGTGGGCGAATTGCTCTGAAACCGCACCGCAAATGAGCACCTCTACACCCAGGGCAGATAACCTCGAGGCCCGGGAATACGGCGACTGCCAGTGAAACGGCTCGAAATGTCTGTCCGTTTCCGTCTGTTTACGTATATCCACAATGAGCAATCGCTGCGCGCAATCAAAAACCGGTGAGACGCGATTTTCCCATACGGTTAAGGCAACTTTCATTCCCCATATCTCCTTGCGGCCTCACTGGAGCAAGGAATATGCCACACCCGACCCCCGGATCGACCTTGATGACAATGTATCCTATGAACAGCGGAATAACCGAATTCAATGGGTCGGAGGTAAAAGGGGACGCCATTTAATCAATCGCTTTATCGCAATGGCAGACAAACATGATTTGCATTTATGCAATCAACTCGTTATTCCGGTCCCTGGTCCAGGGTGGACAAGCGGGATGCCACCCATTTTAGGACTGAGACGCCCGTGAATTTCATTTCCGCGAGAGAAAAACGTTGACAAACGGAATTTATGGTCCTATACAGGGAGTTTTTTGACGCAATAGCGTTCGATGTTTTCCCGCCCCATGTGCGGGAATGAAGCGTTACAGTCAATCCAAGCGGCAGAGACTATGGCGAAGAATACAAAAAAAGGGAAAATAATCATTGATCGGGAACGGTGTAAGGGGTGTCACCTCTGCATTGAGGTCTGCCCCAACGGCGTCATCGAGGTGGACGAGTCACTAAACGCCAAAGGGTACGCGCCGGCGCTG
>JARRPY010000071.1:9056-18786 GCA_037382425.1 Deltaproteobacteria bacterium | reverse complement strand
TTGCGCAAGTGGCCATCGATCTCTCCGTGCAAAGGGGCACCACCTCCCTGACCGTTTTAAAGGCCGAAAAGAGAAGCCTGGACAATCTGGGTAAACCCCACAAATACTGGACCAAGGATTTGAATGTCAAATTCGACCGAGACAAACGCACGACCGGACGCATCGATCTGGGGATACGATTGAAAACCGTCCGCACGAAACGGGGCCTGTCACAGACCGAACTGGCCAAGCTGGTGGGGGTCACCCCGAGTACCATCTCTCAGGTGGAAAGCAATATTATTTATCCCTCATTGCCCGCCCTTTTGAAGATGGCCGAAATCCTGTCCGTTGACGTCAGTTCGTTTTTTCAGGAACAAGAAGAGGTGGCCAACCGGGTGATCTTCCCTTCGGAAGAGGCGGTGGAAATCTCCCTCCCCACCCACTTCTTTATCCACAAGGGTGAGGAGGTGGGATACGTGCTATCTGGAAAATTGCAGATGAAACTGGGCAAGGCCGCCTATTCGGCCCATACCGGGGATTTCATCTGCCTCACCTCGGAAATGCCCGCTCAATGGCGGAATCCGGGTAAGGAATGGGCCAAGTTGCTTTGGTTTAAGGTTAAATAATTCGGGTTTTACTTTTCAGTGTTGGCAGGGGTTTTGATTTTCCCTTGACAATTAGTGAAACTAATAGATATATTTATGTGTTAGAATAAATGAACAACCCATGTTTATAAACCCATCCAAGGAGATTGCCATGACCCAAAAGGCGACAAGATTAATTCATGCCTCGGAATTCAGCTGTGAGGCCCCGAGGAAGTTTTACGAACACTGCGCCCTAACATGCCCCCGCTCGAGTCAGGATTGTCCGGATTTGGCTAAAGGAGTGGCCATTCTGAGCGGAAAACAAAAGGTGAATTATAACGGGTCCTCGGGTGAAGAGAGGGAGATGGATGCCACGACCTTTGACTGTGAGGCCCCGCTGCGATATTTTGAAAAGACCCGTAAGCTTTGTGCACACAAAGGACGTTGCAGAGAAGAAGGTCTCCTCCTGGCCTTACTCAACGGCAAAAGAGAACTGGATTACAGTCGGAAGAGAGAAGCCGAACTCCCGCGTATTGGTGAGCCAAGGAAAAAGGGAGGTGCAGAAAGGGAAGTGTCGACCCAGGCCTTGGGTTAGCCCTTTTACTTGGCATTTTTACATATCCCCTGTTCTGGGGCGGTCCTGCCCTGCATGCCGCACAATCGGAGGCATCGCCCCGCCTCTCGAAGGGCCAGATCCTCTGGATAGCCCATGTGGATCTCTCTGAAGCTGCGTGTGGATTCCTGAGGGGAAATGCGCGGCATGGCGGGTCTTTCACGATGTTCAATCCCTCCCGGTACCGAGGAGATCCCTGCCCACTCCCCATGTACCTCATCTACCGGACTTCTGCCCCTTAAGTAAGCGTCGATGGATCGGGCGGCCCGCTTTCCGGCGGCAACGGCTTCGACCACCGTTTTGGGCCCTGAAACCACATCCCCGCCTGAAAAGACACCGCTGATCGGCGTCATACCGGTGAAAAGGTCGGCCTTGAGCAGACCCCGGGGCGTTGTGTAATCCGCAAAGGGGAGGCCTGTCAAATCGGGCCGCTGACCGACGGCGCTGATGACCCCGTCTGCGGGCACCTGATAGGTTGAGTTTTCCACCGGGATTGGGCGCCTGCGTCCTGAGGCATCCGGCTCCCCCAGCGTCATCCGGACGCATTCGATGCCGGCGATGTTTCCGTTTTGTCCCAAAATACGAACCGGTGCGGTCAGGAACTGGACCTGGATACCTTCCTCCAGGGTTTCGTCGATTTCCCATGAACTGGCCGGCATCTCCTCCCGGGTGCGGCGATAGAGGATTCGCACGTCCTGATATCCCAGTCGCCTGGCCACCCTGGCGCAGTCAACAGCCGTGTTTCCGCCCCCGATAACGACCAGTCGACCTTGCCTCTTGGGCGATCGACCCATGTGGACGGCCTTGAGAAAGTCAATTCCGCCCATTACTCCCTTGCATTCATCCTCCCCTGGAATCCCCAAGCGTATTGACCGGTCACACCCTGAACCCACGAATACTGCTTGAAAACCCTTATGGATTTCTTTAAAGGGGACATCCCTCCCGATCTCCACATTGAGCCGGATGTCCACACCCAGCGCCTGGATAGCGTCGATTTCAGATTGAAGGATTTTTCTGGGAAGACGGAACTCGGGAATGCCGACGGCCATCATCCCGCCTGCCACGGGCAATTTTTCAAATACCGTCACCGGATAGGCTTGAATCGACAGATAGTACGCAGCGGTGAGTCCGGCGGGACCAGCGCCGATCACCGCCACCTTCTCCGACTTTGTGGGCCCATTTTTTGAGATAGGGGGAGGGTCGGATGCCTGATTTCGGTCTGCGAGGAATCGTTTCAGGGCCTCGATGGCCACGGGTTGATCCACTTGACCGCGGTTACAGGCGGTCTCGCAGGGATGGGGACAGACACGGCCGCATATCCCGGGAAAAGGCATTTCCTCCTTGATCAGGCGAAGACCCTCTTCATAGCGGCCATCCAAAATGGCGCCGATAAAGCCGGGAATGCTGATGTGGGCCGGACATGCAGCCTTACAGGGTGCGGCCCCCAGTGGTTGGGCCCCGTCGGGTGAGGGGTACCCGTGTCGTACGGCGAACTCTCGGAGCGCAATCACAATGGAACTGAACCTTACCGACTGGGGACACACAAAAGAACAGGTGTCACAGGCGGTGCATTGCCAGATCATGGGGGATTGGAGCAAGGACTCCCTAAAACCCATCTTGATCATGTGGAGGACCTTCCGGGGATCGAACTCGGCCCCGGCCTCACTCACCGGACACACCCCGCTGCAGGTGCCGCAGTCAAAGCACCGTCCCAAATGCCGGGCACCTGGCGTTGCGGCGATCTCCTTAAGAAAACCAGGCGTCCGCTTCAGCGTGTTCGGGGATTTCATGTCGTGCCTTTCAACATCCTTAAGGTATCAGGTTCGTGCAGATTCGTGGCGAGAATCTCCCTTTGTCAGTCTTGGGTCTCTCCAAGAGCGGTTTTCTCCTGTTCATTCTTTATTTCCCGGGAAATGGCGGCATCCACCGTCTTTCCGAAGATCTCGTCCAAAGCGGCAGAATCGTAAGCACTGGATTCGCGACATACCCGGGTGGCTTTGGCCAGTCGTGTGCGCAGTTTTCTCCCGGAAACGGCCTTACGGGCTACGTCCAGGGCCAGCGACAGATTCTCGGGTGAATGCCCGCTCTCTGTCCCAAAGGGACCCAAGCGCCGTATCTTTTCCGTAAATGCGGTGATCAGACGCACATAGCGGGGGCCCTCTGCGGCGGAGGCCCACTCGAGGGCCAGCCGTTCGGGATGCAACCCGCCGGCCTTCATGATCAGCCGGGTGAAATGGACGCCGACCATGGCATCATAATTACCCACCTGGTAATGGCATTCACCCAGTTGTCACCCGCCCACGAACACACCGTCCCACCCGCTCCGGAATGCCTCTACAACAAAGAGTGGATCCATACGTCCCGTGCACATGATCCGTATGACCCGGAGGTTGGGCGGATATTGAAACCGGGAAATGCCCGCAGAATCCGCTGCCGCATAACAGCACCAGTTGCAGAGGAATCCCAGGATACGGGGTTCAAATTTAGTGTCCGTCTTCATGGTGTGTACCGCTTCTGATTCATCCTATCTCAGCGATTGGATCTGAGCCATGATCTGCTCATTGGTAAAGCCGCCCATGGAGATGGCCATGGCCGGGCAATGACTGGCGCAAATGCCGCACCCCTTGCACGAGGGGGTGATGGTTTCCGCACGCTTCTTTTTGCCCTCCCTGACCATATGAATGGCGGTGTAAGGGCAGAGGTCTATACACAGGCCGCAGCCGATACAGGCCGCTGGATCCACTCGAGAGACGATGGGTTCCACGTCCACGGATCCTCTGGCCAGAAGGGTACAGGCCTTGCTTGCGGCCGCCTGGGCCTGGGCGATGCACTCCGAAACCGGTTTGGGGCCGTGGGCCAGGCCACAGAGATAGATCCCGTCCACGGAAAATTCCACGGGACGGAGTTTGGGATGGGCCTCTAAGAAAAATCCATCCTTGGTCTGCGGAATTTTGAGCCCCCTGGCCAGGTCTTTGACATCGGAAGGCACAATGCCCACACTCAATACGAGAAGATCCGGATTAAGGGTCACCTCCTGATCGAGGATGGGATCCATGAACAGGACCCTAAGCCCGTCATCTTCCAAGGAGACACGGGGCCGTTGCGTCCGCTCATAAGGCACAAACACCACACCCGCTTCCCGGGCCTTTTGATAGGCATCCTCCATAAACCCGTAGGTCCGCATGTCGCGGTACAAAATGGTGATGTGAACCGCCTTAGCTCGATCCATCAGCAGAAGGGCATGATTGACGGCCTGCCCGCAACAAACCTTGCTGCAATGTGACAGGTCCTCTCCACGGGACCCGACACACTGGATCATCACCACTTCTTGAATGCCCTCCAGACCCTGGTCTTTTAAAAGCATGTCTCCCAGTTCCAGCTGGGTAACGATCCGATCCGATTCTCCATAGGCGTACTGTCGAGGCTGATAAGGGACGCCGCCTGTGGCCACAATGGTCACCCCGTGATGGACGGTTTCTTCACCGGTCGGGGTGCGGACAGTGGTTTTGAAATTGCCCACATACCCGGTCATCTCCTGGATGGTGGCGTCCGTATGGACGGAGATATGGTCTTCATCCATAACGGCCTGTTGGGTCCTGGCCAGCAGGGCCTGGGCGTCTTCACCCGAGAAGAGAAAGGGTATCCGGGTAAGATTGCCCCCGAGATACGACGCTGTTTCCAAAAGTGTGCAGTCAAATCCCTGACCGGCGATGCCCAGAGCTGCGATCATCCCGGAAAGGCCCCCGCCCAGGACCAGGGCCCTGGGTATGACAGGCAGGGCCTGTTCCGGCATGGGGTAGCGGAGCCGGGCCTTGGCCACCGCCATTTTGACCTGGTCCTTGGCCTTTTGAGTGGCTTCCTCAGGCATGTGGGCGTGCACCCAGGAGCAGTGGTCTCGGATGTTGGCCATCTCAAACAGGGAACGGTTCAGGCCGGCGTTCTTCAGTGTCTCCTGGAAAAGGGGTTCATGGGTCCGGGGGGTGCAGGCCGCGACGACCACCCGGTTCAGGCGATTTTCCTCGATCTTCTCGGTAATGAGTTGCTGGGTATTCTGGGCGCAACTGTAAAGATTGGTGTCCACGAAGACCACATCGTCCAGGGTGGCGGCATATTCAGCCACCTCCGGCACGCGGACCACGCCGCCGATGTTGCTCCCGCAAAAGCACACAAAGACGCCGATGCGGGGGGTCTCTTCAACGGCGATTTCTTCAGGATAGGTTTTGATCTTTACCCGGGTATTTCTCACCGGGCTGAGGGCTGCTGCGGCCAGTCCAGCGGCCCCACTGGCATCGGTGACGCTGTCCGGGACGTCTTTAGGGGCCTGAAAAGCGCCGGCCACGAATATGCCGCTTCGGGAGCTCTCCAGGGGCCGACCAGGGGCTGTTTGGCAGAATTCATAGGTATTGAGATCTATCCCACAAGCCGCTGAAAGGTCGCCGGCCCCTTGGGGTGATTCCAGTCCCTCGGGGAGGATGACCATGTCAAACATCTCTCTTCGATGGGTTCCGTCCGATGTGACATACTGAATCTGCAGCCCCCTATCCAGGGGTTTGACACCGGAAACGCGGCTTCTCACGAAACGGATCCCCGACTCCTTGGCCCGGATCCTCGCATCGTCAAACCCCTTTCCCTGGGTGCGCATGTCCATGTAGAAGAGCGTGATCTCGAGCTCTGGATCGTGGTCTTTGGCCACCAAGGCCTCTTTCACGGCATACATGCAGCAAACCGAAGAGCAGTAGTTGTTTCCGCTGGGGATATCGCGGCTCCCAATACACTGAAGAAAGGCGATGCGTCTGGGATGGCTCCCGTCGGACAATCTGGTGATTTCGCCAAGGGTCGGGCCGGATGTGGAGGTCAGCCGCTCCAGTTCCACGCCCGTGATGACATCGGGCGAGCGGCCATAGCCGTAGCGCGCCAGGACCCCTTTGGAGATTCTGCCGAATCCGGGGGCGAGAATGATCGCTCCCACCTCGAGGGCCACGTCCTCAGGTCCCTGAGTGAAATCGATGGCCCCGGCCATACAGACCCGCTCGCACTGCTTGCATTCTTTCCGATTGAGGAACAGACAGGCCGTTTCATCCACATAGAATGCGGACGGGATGGCCTGTTGATAGTCCATATGAAGGGCCTTGGTTACGCCCAGCCCATCATTGTAAAGATCCGGGATGGAAACAGGGCAATAGGCGGTACAGGTTCCACATCCCGTGCACCGCTCTTCGTTCACATAGCGTGGGTGGCGTCGTATGGTCGCTTCAAAGCGGCCGATTTCACCGGTTACGGATCGAAGCGTGCCCCGGGTGATGATGTTGATGTTGGGAGACCGACCGGCCTCCACCAGCTTCGGCGCCAGAATTCAGATGGCACAGTCGTTGGTGGGGAAGGTCTTGTCCAGTTGGGCCATGACCCCGCCGATGGCAGCACCTCTTTCCAGAAGATAGACATAGAACCCCAGATCGGCCAGATCAAGGGCGGACTGGATTCCGGCAATTCCACCGCCGACCACCAGGACAGCACCAACGGCATCCTGTTTCTCAGGCATCAGTCTGCGTCCAGTTCATGTTAATCAATTCGTGTGGTCCGTTATCAAACCCGATAAACGTGTCAGTCTTCAATCAACTCCAGTGCCCCGCTGTTGCACCAGCGGACACAGGAGGGGCTCGGGGGGATTCCACAGAAATCGCATTTCAAGGGGAAGCCTGTCTCCGCCTCAATGAAGAAGGGCTTTTCCGGGCACGAGGCCCGACACAGGAGGCACATATCGTAGGATTGCCCGTTGGTCACCACGGTGTTCTTGGACGTACAGGCCGCATCCACGAAGGGTCCCGCAATGGTGGGGAAATAGGTGCTCCCCTCCCGAAAGACCCGGATTCGGGCCCTTCTCGGGTTGGCGACGCCGGCCACGTGGTTCAGTGAGCATGCAATCTCACAGTGCCGGCAGCCGGTGCACTTGGTGTGATCGATCTTTATTCTTGCCATGGAGTGCCCTCCAGTCCCAGTCTTTCCAGTGCGGTGGCAGAAGGCCTTCCGTCCGAACCCCAACCGCGGAGTTCATAGTATGCCTCCAGCATATGAGGGACCTTGGATATCTGACCCTTTGCGGGTCCATCCGGAATAGGCGTTTCCAGCATCCTTAGGGGCAATATATCCTCCTTGCGCCCCAGGCCCGCTTTCAGATTGAAGAGCCTCTCCATGTTCCAGATCCTCTCACCGATGATCATGAGGTCTTCGGCCCGGTATTGGGTCCCCAGGCAGGTGTTTGCCAACGGCACGAGATTTTTGAATTGGAGCCCCATCAGGGGCCAGTTGCAGAGGCCAAGGGCGTCGACGACCGCAGTCATATCCTGATAGTGTTTAACCAACTCGGGCTTGCCGTCGGTGCTCCATGGGTCCAGTTTTTCATGAACATTCAGGATTTCATCGAAGAACGTATAGGCGTACAGATGGTGGGGGCCGTAGTTGCAGGTGGCAAAGTGAAGCCCCATTCCCTGGATGCTCCTGGGGTCAAAGGGGGCCATGGGCATTCCCTTGACACCCATGAACCGCTCGGGCCTGCCGGCACTCTCCGCAAGGGCCTGACCGCCTTGACCCAATCTCCGGGCATGTCCTTTTTTGGTGGCCATGAGGGTCAGGGCCTGAAGCAGATGTTCATCTTGCCCGAATTTAAGATCCATCTTGAGATCGTCTTTGGTGAGGGTGCCATCGTGCAGCAATTCCATGGCCGTCGCAATGGTGCCGCCTGCGGCGATGGGGTCCAGGCCCATCTCGTCGCAGGTCATGTTGGCCATGGCAACGGTTGTGAGGTCTGAAATGCCGCAGTTGAGGCCCAGAGCCCCCGTCGCCAGGAAGGTGGGGGCCATGCCCTTTCCCTGGAAGAGCGGATTTTGGACGTCTGTTTTTTTGATACAGGCGATGGGACAGGCGAAACACCCCCGGCTCCTCAGAGCGAATGCACTGGCGAGGGCCTCGGTCCCCACGTACTTTGATTCCAGGATGGAGGCGCTCTGAAAGTTTCGATAGGGCAGGATCCCTTTCTGGTTTAGCAGCCCAACGAAGAAGGCGCTCCCCCAGGCAGACATGGCCTGAGAGGTGAGAGGGGCGCTGTTCAGCTTGTTGATCAGATTGGTGATGACCTGGGTAAATCGATTTCCGTCGGCCACGGTCAGGGAATGTTGTCCCTTGACCGCTATGGCCTTCAGGTTTTTGGAGCCCATGACGGCACCGATTCCCGCGCCTCCCACAGATAGAAAGCCGTCGTTGATGATGTTAGAGAAGGGAAGGATTTTCTCGCCGGCAGGGCCAATGGATACCAGATGGGTCTCTCTGTTCGCCCATTTGTCCCCGAGGCTCTCCTTGAACATCGATTCGGTTTCAGAGGTGGTTCGGCCCCAGTATTCAAGCGCAGGCTGGATACGGATCTTATCGTCCATCACGGACAAGACGACCGGCGCATCCGCCTTGCCCTCCACAATGATCATGTCGAAGCCGGCAAACTTCAATTCCGCCCCGAAGTGGCCTCGAAGCTTGGCACAGGCGATGGTGCCGGTGAGGGGACTCTTGGTGACCACATTGCATGAGGCTCCGGTGACGGCACCGGTCCCCACCATGGGTCCGGACACGAAGATGAGCAAGTTGTCAATAGACAGAGGATCGACGCCCGGCTCGATCGCTTCGGACAGGACAGCGACACCAAGGCCTCTCCCCCCGAGGAACATTTCCTCCAGTCCCCCGGGGGTCGGTTCGATGGCAAAATCGTTCTCGGTCAGATTGACCCTTAGGCTTCGACCGATCCTGCCGTACATCATGTGACTCCGGAAATGGGTTTACCTAATCAGGGATAAGAGGCGCACCGACTTTGGCCGTTCTCAACCTGCATCATGCCATATATCGAGCCTTAGGCTGCGCCCTTCAGCCATTCCATGGTCTTGTCTTCAAGGGCCTTGTAACCGTAGTGAACACAGGCCGTCTTGCAGCAGCCGCAGCCGATGCAGTCATCGGTTTCCACATAAATGGATCCCTGCTGGTCCTTTATGGCTCGCATGGCGCAGGTCCTGAGTGCGTAACAATCTTTGCAATTGTGCTTACAGATCACGTTAAGCATCTTCCTCTCCTTACCTTAGATATGGGGTTGCGTTCCGATGGGAACCCTTAGGCCGGGATCAACCCAGAATATTGTCGATTTCTTCTTTATCCGAATCCATCACGTACGGAATGCCAGAGATCTCAGCCGCATCCCTTGTCAGTGCCACCAGATCGTTTCGTTCAATATATTTGAGGGCGAATTTTCTCTCGCCGGCCATGAGTTGCTGCAATCCCTGCCGCAGCCTGTCGATGTAAGAATACATCCCGATGGCGCCAGCCGGGAGTTTTTCGAAGTCGCTGCCAAAGCGCTCCTTTAGCTGAGTCCCGACCGCAAAGAGCTTCATATATCCCTCGGCCGGGTCTTCGCCCTCCAGTTCCATCTTTTCAGCCACCAGTCTCCCATGGGTTTTGCCGACCATGGCGGCCGTCATGATGGCCCGGCCGAACAGGGCCGCCTTTATATAGGGTGCCCCCA
>JARRPY010000071.1:0-9040 GCA_037382425.1 Deltaproteobacteria bacterium | reverse complement strand
GTGCCCCCAACGCGAGGACTTTGAACATATGGTCTTCCAAAGACAGTCCGCCGCCCACGGCGATGGGCGGGATGTAGGCGCCCTTTGCCTTCAGACGTTCACACATTTGATAGGTCAGGCACTCCAATTCCACCGTGGGAATCCCCCATTCGTTCATCATCCGCCATGGGCTCATGCCGGTACCGCCTCCGGCCCCGTCAATGGTCAGGAGGTCTATCTTGGCTTCCGAAGAAAATTTAAGGGCCCTGGCCAGATCAGCGGGACGATAGGCCCCGGTCTTCAGGGTGACGTATTTTGCGCCCACGCTCCTAAGATGCTCGACGGAATTATAAAACGCCTCATCATCCACCATCCCCAGCCTGGAGTGCCTTTCGAACTCAGATATGCCGCCGGACTTGAAGGCCGCCTGGGCGGCCGGATTGGTCGGATCAGGGAGGACGATGTAACCTCGTTCCTTCAGTTGCATGGCCCGCTCCATACTGGGGAGCTTTACCTCACCCCCGATGTCTTTGGCGCCCTGCCCCCACTTGAGTTCGAAGATCTCGATTCCGAGCTTTTCAATAACGTATTCAGGGACCCCCAGCTTGGTGTCTTCCACATTGGCCTGAATCACCAGCCCCCCTTTGCCGTCGTACCACTGGTTGTAGATGTCTATTCGCCGTTCCATTTCAGGGGACTTGACGATTTTACCGTTTTGGAACTCAGCCTGGGGATCCATGCCGCAGATGTTTTCGCCGGCCACAAGCACGATACCGGATATGGCGGCCCCGGCAGCCATGTCTTCCCAATTAACGCGGGCCACGTCGGTCGATCCGACAGCGCCGGTAATGATGGGAAAATCGAGCATAATGCTGTCATCCGCCCCCACCTTAGTCGTGCAATCCACTGCGGGAAAAGTGGCCACATCAGAGTCGGCCTCGATGCCCACGGCCCCGACGCATGTGCCCTGGATGTTGAAATGGGAAAGATCGATGGGGTAGTCTTTGTCCGCCCCTGCCGTTACCTTTCCATAAGGTTGGGGATAGAGCATCTCCCGCCCTCTGAGGGCGGAGCGACCGATTTCGCAGGGGCCCTCACACCCATCTAAGCAGGTTACGCAGATTCCTGAAACGGGCGCCGATTCAACACGGGTTGAGGTGATGGTTGCCGCACTTCGATTGGGTTTACTAAATGACATGGTCTTCTCCTCCTTTACGGGTATGTATCCATGGGTTTCTAATATGCCCTGAAAAATAAAAAGGCGTCTCCCCTTGGGGAAAGACGCCTTCGTCTCTACTCTATAGGAAAATGGATCTACCCCATCGTAGACCCTGCTTCCATCTGCCGGCACTTTGAAAATTCAGGATCTCAAAGCGCTCCAATTCGCATCGAACCGCGAAAAAATTCTAAGTAACACTTACGGGCTGAATTTGTCAAGTAGTTTTGCTAAAAAATTGACCAGGTCATAAATCGGGAGAGTTGTCCGGTGAAAAGCTAGATTTCATCTGACAGGAGAATGGCTTCGGCCACATGTCGTATCGACTTCCGGGAGTCCATACTTCGCTTTTGTATCCATCGATGGGCCTGTTCGCCGGTCATGTTGCGTCTGCGCATCAAGACCTCTTTGGCCCTTTCCACCAGCTTGCGCGTCTCCAATTCTTCCTGGATGACCTTGGTTTTCACCATCAATTCGGTATTCACGATGGCAACGGCCGCCTGATTGGCAACGGCCGTGATCAGATTGATTTCCGTCTCGGTGAAGTTATGGGGTTCGGCCGTGAAACAGTTGAGTACCCCGATGACCTTTTCATCCTTTATTTGGAGCGGTAGGCTGAGCATGGAGACCAGCCCCAGTTTCCTGGCCATTTCCTTTTCCTTGAACCGGGGCTCTTCCAGGACGTTCTTGAGTATCAGCGGCTGGTTTTTGCTGGCCACGAACCCCACCACGCCTTCATCCATACTCAAGGAACGGTCTTGCAGATACTCCGGGTCAATGGCCTGGGTGGCCTTGAGCCGGATTTTGTTCGGGGTTTCGCTTTCGTCCACGAGCCACAGGGAGCAGATCTCTACGCCGGTCACCTTGGCGGTGACCATCACCGCCAATTTGAGGATATCCTCAAGATACAACTCGGACGTGATGGCCCGGCTGATGTCACTCAAGGCCTTGATGTATTTATCATAGGTTTCAAGGGCTATTTTTTCCATGTCAAGCGTGGGGCGCCGCCTAAGGCCGGATCCCAATCAGCGTTGAGTCTACATTAAACCGGGGCTCTTTTTCAATCGGCGCCATTTATCATATTTGAAAGAGTTCAATGTCTTTTTTCTTCCCCCTCAGGGAGGCCTTCCCCAGGCTGGAGAGAACGATGCGCTTATCCTGCAGACGGTTTTTTGTGCTCTCGCTGACGAGGATATCCGTGTCATAGGTTTTGTTCAGATCCTGAATGCGGGAGGCACTGTTTACGGTGTCTCCGACCATGGCATAGGTGAGCCGCTCCGGGCTTCCCACGCTCCCGGCCAGAACCGTACCGGTATGGATACCGATCCCATGGTATATGGGATCCTTGCCCTCGTCCCGTCGTTTACGATTCAGGTCTTTGAGACGTGCTCTCATATCCAAGGCGGCCATGACCGCTCTGTCCGGATGTTCGGGCAGGTCCATTGGCGCGCCGAAGACCGCTTCAATTTCATCACCGATGTACTGAAGTATAATTCCTTCATTGTTCTTTACGGCCCTTTCCATTTCGGTGAAGTAGTCGTTCAAAAACCGGACCACGTCCTTTGGATCTCTTCCCTCCACAAAGGTCGTGTATCCCCTCAGATCGCAAAACAGAATGGTCACCTCCCTGACTTCCCCCTCCAGAGAGAGCGTGCCCTCGAGGATCATTTGGCTGACCTCGGGGCTGACATATTTGCCAAAGCTCATTCGGCAGAAGTCTCGCTCCTTCAGCCCGCTGATCATGTCGTTGGTCTTGCCCGCTATCAACCCGAATTCGTCGTTACTGACCACCGGGGTCCTGACCTGGTAATTTCCCCGGGTGATCTCGTCCATGACCCGCAACTGCAAGGCGATGACGGCCTTTAGGTTTCGAGAGAAACGGCCGAGGATAGAGAGACTCAAAAAAATGAGCACGGCAAACGCAAAAAGGACCTCCCTAAAGATCCCTAAATAGACAGTAGAATCGGGGGAGGCGCCGTGACCGAGGAGGTAGTTGATATCCATGAACACCATCAACAGGATGGCCGCCGTCATGGATCCTAAGACGGTCACCATGAAGAAGAGCATCTTCTTTGACACGGAGAAGAGTTTTTCCGGTGCAACGGAAGCGCCGCCGGCCACCAATTGGAGGTGCTCGATCAGCCGGCTTTCCATTGATAAATAGCAGAGCATCCCGCCGAAAAGACCGAAAGCGCTACTCCCGAGCAATATCTTGAGCCCTGTGAGGAGCGGCGCACCCAAATGCAGAATATAAAAAAGGGCGATTCCGATGCCGATCATGAACCAGAGCACAAGGTCCGCCACGAAGGCATGCCAGGGAAGGACGTACAGGGCGCTGTCACCCGAGGCGGCCAGGCGTCGGAGCTATGTTCAGGCCTTCCTGCACATAGCCGATGTCCTATAAAAACGGGCAGACCTGTGCACCATAAATGACCAGAATGAAACCAAACAGAATGTAACAGACAATGATTTTGAACATGGTCTCTATCAAAACCGGGTGGAAATGGAAATCGTGTGAACGAGCAGATTTTTCAAAGGTTGCAAAGTGAGTCCGGCCGTGTAAAACGCTTGACCCCCACACGGTTTCTTTTTATAATGATCACTGAATTGAAGGTCAAGCCGTAAGGGCTCGCCCGAAAGCACACCCTAATTCATAGACACGCAGAAGGAGGCCTTTGATGGACCTTTTCAGAAAAATCGCTATCGGAATCGTATTGATTGTACCGGCCTTCGTCCTGGGCGGATTGATCTGGAATATGTTCGGATCGTGGTTGTCGGTGATCGGGATGGAGGTCGTGATGGTCCTCCTATACATCAAGCTGATCTCGGATGGAAAGGAAGGCAGGCAACACCTGGAACACGCATAGCCTCATGAGGGGATTGGGGACTCCCCAATCCCCTCACTGTCATTACGCGATGCCGAGACTGAACTTCAATGAGTTCAGGGTGTTTTTCATGAGCATGGTAATGGTCATGGGACCCACCCCGCCGGGAACCGGGGTGATGTAGCCGGCAATTTCCTTGGCCGCATCAAAATCCACATCCCCTCTCAAAATAGCCACTTTCTTCCCGGTCTTTTCGCTGATTTTCTCCCCGACGCGGTTCACCCCTACATCGATGACACAGGCACCGGGCTTGATCCACTCGGGTTTAACCAGTCCGGGGACCCCGGCGGCCACGATCAGGATGTCGGCCCGTTTGCAGTGGGATTCCATGTCCTTTGTGCGGGTATGGACCACGGTCACAGTGGCATTGGCGCCTTCGGCCTTTTGCAGCATCATGTTGGCAATGGGTTTACCGACGATATTGGAGCGTCCCACCACGACGACCTCGGCACCACTGGTCTCCACCCCGGCTCTGACGATCATTTCCTGAATACCGGCCGGCGTGCAAGGCGGAAATTTCACTTCGGAACCGCCGATCATCAACCGCCCCACATTCACCGGGTGAAACCCGTCCACGTCTTTGTCCGGGTCGATGGCGTTGAGGACCTTTTTTTCATCAATCTGTTTGGGCAGCGGCAGTTGGACCAGAATGCCGTGAATGGAGTCGTCCTTGTTGTATTTGTCTATGAGGGCGAGGAGGGCTTCTTCGGAGATATCCTCGGGCTGATTGTCCTGGATCTCTTTGAAGCCCAAACGGTTGGCGGTCTTGATCTTGAGCGTGACATAGGATATGGATGCAGGATTTTCTCCCACCAGGATGGTCACCAGGCCCGGAACCCTATTGTGTTCCGTCTTGATCTTCTTGACTTCCGCTTCAATTTCAGAAAGGATTTGTTCTCTGATTTCGGTCCCTTTGATTAATTTTGCTGTCATCTTACCTCTCCTTTTTAAAAAGATTTTGCACCGGTCCTAAAATTTTGTTAAGCTTGAGAAAAATATTACAAGCAGGTTGCGGCCTCTCCATAGCACACTCCTGTATGTTTATCAAATATTTTGTCTTCGGGCCGGCGTTTTGGGATTTCGGTCTTATCCATCGGGTGCTCACGGAGTCAAAATTAGTGGACCCGCATGCGATTTGCGGGGACCTGTGCGGGCATGTCATCGTGCATGTGGGAGAGGCGATTCATTTATTTGAGTGATGAGGGGGTGGGGCATGGACATTGTCGTTTGCATAAAGCGGGTTCCCTTGACACAGGAGGTGGACCTGGAGATTGACCATACCCGGAAAAGCGTGCGGGGAGACGAGTTGGCCTATGTGATTAACGACTGGGACAACTATGCCATCGAGGAAGCGGTGTCTTTAAAGGAGCGCCTCGGGGGGTCGGTGGCGGCCGTTACCATAGGATCGGAGGCCGATGAAGAGGTGTTAAGACGGGCCCTGGCGATGGGAGCCGATAAGGCGGTTCGGATCGATCCGGGGTCACGTATCCTCGACGGGTTCGCGATGTCGCATATTCTGGCCAGGACCGTCGAGACCATCGGATATGATCTCATCTTAACGGGGGTCCAGGCGGACGATGACAACGCGGGTGTGGTGGGGGGCATGTTGGCCGAACGACTCAACATCGCCCACGGGGCCGTGATAACGGATATCGCGGTGGAGGATGATCTGCTCACCACGCGGACGGAACTGGAAGGGGGAATGGATGAGGTATCCAGGTTCCGGCTGCCGGTGCTCTTGTCCATTCAGACGGGAATAAACGAGCCGAGATATGTTTCCATCATGGGGATCCGAAAGGCACGGAAAAAGGAGTTGAAGGTCATGAATGTGGAAGACCTGGGTCTTTCGGAAGAGGAACTGACCCCTCAAACCGAGGTGGAGGCGTTCTTTTTCCCGCCGGAGACCGAAGGCGCGAAGATCCTTGAAGGGGATGCCGCCATGGTCGCGGAGGCCCTCTTGAATATATTGAAAGAAAAGGGGGTGGGAAAATAATGGGCGATTTATTCGTGGTGGCGGAACACCGGCAGGGGGAATTGAGAGACATCACCTTTGAAATGCTGTTTAAGGCCGGGACCATTTGCCGGGAATTTTCTCACACCCTCACCGCCGTGTTATTGGGACCGAAGGATTCCGGATTCCCGGCCCGGCTGGCAGAATGGGCGGATCGGGTCATCGCATTTGAAGACGATCGACTCGCCGTATTCGATGCCGATCTGTACAAGGGCGCGCTCCAGGGACTCATAAGGGATCATGAGCCGCTTCTCACCCTCATCGGCCATACGCCATGGGGGATGGCCCTTGCGCCGGCCCTCTCGGTGAGCACCGGGTACCCGCTTTCTACAGACTGTGTGGATATTCTGCTCGATGAGGGGCGGCCGACCGTGATCCGGCAGGTCTACAGCGGGAAACTGTTCTCCAGGGTGACGTTCAAGGCGTCCAGCGGGTATGTGGTAACGGTGCGACCGGGGGCCTTTATCCCGCCCGAGGAGCGCCCCCGGTTTGCGGGAGAAGTGATACAGAGGGCCCTCGAGCCGGATCTTCCGGAATCCAGAAAGGAATTTGTGGAGTTCGTGGATACAGGGGCAGGGGAGGTGGATATCACCCAGGCCGATCTCCTGGTATCGGTGGGGAGGGGCGTGGGTGATGCCGAGCATATCGAACCCGTCCGTGAACTGGCCGACCTCATGGGCGCAACGCTCTCCTGTTCCCGGCCCGTGGTGGATAAACAATGGCTGCCGAAGTATCATCAGGTGGGCACATCGGGAAAATCGGTCAAACCCAAGGTGTATATGGCCCTGGGCATCAGCGGCGCATTCCAACATGTGGCCGGAATCGCCGGTGCAGGCACGGTCATCGCCGTAAATAAGGACGGCAAGGCCCCTATTTTCAGGGTGGCGGACTACGGTGTGGTGGACGATTTGTTTCACGTGGTGGACGCACTCAGAGAAAAACTCGCCGGTGCCTGAGGAGGGAGGAGTGGATTTTAAGTTAAGTGAGGAACAGCAGGATATTGTCAACGCAGCCCGTGAATTTGCGCTGGGGGAGTTTCCGGAACGGGCCCTGGAATTTGATCGCAACGAGACATTCGATCTCAATTTGTGGAAAAAGGCCTGCGAGCTCGGATTCGTGGGGGTGTTTATCGATGAGGCCTATGACGGGGCCGGTTATGGATTTTTTGAGCACTGCCTCATCACCGAAGAATTCTGGGCCGTGGAACCGGGGATCGGGCAGGCCATCCTGTCCACCACCTTCGGTGCAGAACTCCTGGGCCTGTTCGGGTCTGAATCCCAAAAGATGGCGGTGCTTCCCCAACTGGTGGCGGGCGAGGCCATCATGGGCACGGCCATCACCGAACCGGACGCCGGTTCCGACGTGACCCAGGCGGCGACGACCGCCATCCGGGACGGCGAAGCGTGGGTGATCAATGGGACCAAGATGTTTGCCACCAACGGGGACCTCGCCAAGTACATGCTTATTTTTTGTCAGACCGACCCGGAAAATCCGTCTCGTCACAACAGGCACAGCTTTTTTCTGGTCCCCACGGATGCGTCCGGGTTTGATGCCACCAAAATTCGCGGCAAGCTGGGAATTCGCGCGTCGGATACGGCCGAAATCAGCCTCAACAACGTTCGTGTCCCCTTAGAAAATCTGGTGGGTGAGAGGGGGGAGGGGTTCCGCCAGTTGATGTCCTTCTTTAACCGGACCCGGCTCCATATAGCGGCCCAGGCCGTGGGATTGGCGAGGGCGGCGTTGGAGGAATCGGTCCGGCATACCAGGGGAAGGGTCCAGTTTGGTTCCCCTCTTGCCGATTTTCAGGCCACCCGGTTCAAGATCGCGGAGATGGCGACCAAGATCCGGGCTTCAAGGAATCTCTACTACGAGGCGGCCTGGGCCGTGGATCAGGGAAAGATCGATCACGGACTCATTGCCATGGCCAAGTGGTTTTCCGCCCAGATGGCCGTTTACTGCGCGGATGAGGCCCTTCAGATGCACGGCGGGTACGGATATATTGATGAGTACAAGGTCCAGCGTCTCTACCGCGATGCTAAGATTCTGGAGATTTATGAGGGGACCAAAGAGGCGGAAAAGATCATTGTGGCCAACACCATTTTGGGGTAAGGAGTCGATATGGACGAAGTGGACAGCCAGGAGATCGAAAATTTAATGGCTTTTGCCATGGGCGTGATCAAGGATGGGGGCAAGGAAGCCCTTGTTTATTACAGGAAAGGTCGGCCGGATACCCGGTTTGATGAAGAGCTGGTAACCAAGGCCGAGCTTCGTTTGACGGAGTATTTCCAAGAGAAGATCTACGGCCGTTTTCCCGAACATCAGATCTTCATGAACCGCCATGCGGATGAAGGCTATACCCACGAAAAAGAAAGATACCTCTGGATTTTCGATCCCTTAGATGGTGCAGCCAACTTCCAGGGCGGTATTCCGATATGGGGCGTGTCGCTGGCGCTGCTGGAGAATTCCTGGCCCGTTTTCGGGATATTCCATATGCCGGCCACAGAAGATCTGTTCCATGCCCGTGCCGGCGATAAGGCCTATTGGGGAGATGTTGAAATGGGGAAGGAAGATATCCGGGGTGTGGACGACGAGAGCGTCCTCTTTACCCATTCGCGGTTTCACACCCATTACCGAACGTCTTTTCAGGGGAAGATCCGTTGCCTGGGGAGTACGGGTGCCCATTTGTGCTATGTGGCCGGCGGGCAGGCCGAGGCCGCCCTCATTATGCACGAGACGTATAAGGATCTGGCCGCCGTTCGCGTGATTGTTGAAGCCGCAGGGCTAAAGATTTACCGGATGGACGGGGAAGAGTTTTTTCTTAATGCCTACTTGGATGGTTCGAACATAGACGAACCCCTTTTGGTGGCATCTCCGGAGAGCAGAGACGGCATCCTCGGTTCCCTGGAAACCCTATCGTGACTGTTCATAAGGACGTGCCGTTTCTGTTGG
>JARRPY010000070.1:0-13796 GCA_037382425.1 Deltaproteobacteria bacterium | reverse complement strand
GATATCTTCGAAACGGAGACCGACCCACTGAAAGAAGTTGCCCACCAGGATCCCCAGTTCGTCGGCCGTGATCTCCTTTTCGGTCCTGATGCGCCAGTGGTGAACGATCCGGTTGCCATCGGCGATTCCTAGGACGATATTGGTATTGCCCACATCAATACAGAACAACATGTTCGAATCCACGCTCAGGGCATCATTCCGGCGTTTCTCCGGCCTTGATGGCATCTACGATTTTGACCGTTTCCACCGCCTTCTTGACATGGTGAACCCTCAAAATGTTCGCCCCGTTCATGGCGCCCACGGCGGCAGCGGCCATGGATCCCGTAACCCGCTCATGGGGCTCTTTCTTGAGAATATGCCCGATGAATGCCTTGTTGGAGCAGCCCAGGAGTATGGGCCGTTCAAGGGTCTGAAACTGTGCCAGTTCCCGCAGGATCTTAAGGTTATGGTCAAAGGTCTTGCCGAACCCGATTCCGGGATCTACTACGGTCATTTCCCGGCGGATACCGGCCGCCGCGGCTCGGTCGAGGGCATCCTGCAGAAAATTCATGACCTCTAAGATCAGGTTATCGTAGTGGGGTTGATCCTGCATGTCTTGAGGCACACCCTTCATGTGCATGAGAATCACCGGGACCCCTGCCTCGGCCGCGACGGAGGCCATTTCCGGATCGAATCTGAGAGCGCTGACATCATTGATGATGGCCGCGCCCGCATCGAGTGCCTCGTGCGCTACCCGTGCCTTGTAGGTGTCGATGCTGATGGGAATGGAAAGGGCCCCGGAGAGGGCTTCGATGACGGGAAGGACCCGCGCGATTTCCTCATCGGTGGAGAGTTTTTTGGCATAAGGTCGGGTGGACTCACCACCCACGTCTATGATATCCGCTCCTTCTTCTGCCATCCGGAACCCGTGTTCGATGGCCTTTTGGGTATCAAAATAACGCCCGCCATCTGAAAAAGAGTCCGGGGTGACGTTGAGAATTCCCATGATATGCGTCCGCGCATCCAGGTCGAGGCATTGCCCGTTTTTCCACTTGAGTGTGAGCATCTTATTCGTTTTTTTCCTCGCTCGCCTCCTTGGGACTTTCTTCAACCTTCTCTGGTTTAGCCGGTTCGGCGTGCTCAGGAGGGGCGGCCCGATCGTCTGCCCTTGCATCGGCTGACGCCCCATCATCCTTCAGGATCCGGTCAATATCCTCGCTTGTCAGGGTTTCCTTTTCCAGAAGGGCCTCGGCCATTTTGTGGAGGACCCCCAGGTTATTTTCCAAAATCTGCCGGGCCTTTTCATAGGATCCATTGACGATGTTCCTCACCTCTTCGTCAATCTTCTGGGCGGTCAGTTCCGCATAGTCCCGATGTTGCGACAATTCCCGGCCAAGGAAGATTTGTTCGTCTTTCTTGCCGAAACTGAGCGGTCCCAGTTCCTTGCTCATCCCATAATCACAGACCATTTTCCGGGCCAGATCAGAGGCCCGGTCAATATCATTTCCTGCGCCCGTGGTTTCCGTCTCAAGGACGATTTTTTCGGCGACCCTCCCTCCCATCAAGATGGCGATGTTATTTAGCAGGTATTCCTTGGGATAGGTATGTTTCTCGTCGATGGGGAGTTGCTGGGTCAGTCCCAGAGCCCGACCCCTCGGGATAATAGTGACTTTGTGGATGGGGTCCGTATCCGGCAGGATTTTGGCCACCAGGGCATGTCCTGATTCGTGGTAGGCGGTGATTCGTTTTTCCTCGTCACTGATGATCATGCTCTTTCGTTCGGTGCCCATGAGCACCTTGTCCTTGGCATCCTCGAAATCCTCCATTTCCACCCGATCCTTCCCCCTTCGGGCGGCCATGAGGGCCGCTTCGTTGACCATGTTTTCGATGTCCGCCCCGGTGAATCCCGGGGTTCCCCGGGCCAAGAGAGAGGTGTCCAAATTTTCGGCCACCAGCTTCTTTCGGAGATGGACTTTTAAGATGCCCTCTCTGCCTTTCAGGTCGGGCACGGGGACCACCACTTGCCGATCGAAACGGCCCGGTCTCAAAAGCGCCGGGTCCAGCACATCGGGCCGGTTGGTGGCGGAGATGAGGATGACGCCCTCGTTGGACTCAAATCCATCCATTTCCACCAGGAGTTGATTGAGGGTCTGTTCCCTTTCGTCATGGCCGCCCCCGAGTCCGGCGCCCCGATGTCGTCCCACCGCATCGATTTCATCGATGAAAATGATGCAAGGGGCATTCTTTTTCCCCTGGTTAAAGAGGTCCCGAACCCTGGAAGCGCCCACACCCACAAACATCTCCACAAAATCCGAACCGCTGATGCTGAAAAACGGCACGCCGGCCTCCCCGGCAATGGCCCGTGCCAGAAGCGTTTTTCCCGTACCCGGAGAACCCACTAGCAGGACCCCCTTCGGGATTCTTCCCCCCAGGCGCGTGAACTTCTTGGGGTCTCTTAGAAACTCCACCACCTCGCTCAATTCGTCCTTGGCCTCATCGATACCGGCCACGTCCTCGAAGGTGACCTTTTCCTGAGACTCACTCATCAGTCTGGCCCGACTCTTTCCGAAGGAGAGGGCCTTCCCCCCTCCCGCCTGCATTTGTCGCATAAAAAATATCCAGACGCCGATCAGGAGCAACATGGGGACCCAAGAAAGAAAGACCTGAAACCCCGAAGAATCTTCCGCAGGTTTTGCGGATATCTGCACCCCCTTATCTCTGAGGAGTTTGATGAGTTCGGGATCCTTAGGCGCGTAGGTTTTGAAGGGTCCCCGCGAGGACATACCGGAGATGTTTTCCCCCTTTATGGTGACCTGATTAACGCTCCCGCTCTCCACCATGTTGAGAAAATCGCTATAACTGACACCAACACTTCCCCTGTCCGGCTGTTTGAAGATCTGGAAAAGCATGACCATCATCAGGCTGATGACCAGCCAGAGGGCAAGATTCTTGTAGAATGGATTCAATTTAAGGTAACCTCCGTTTAGGGTATATCCCCTCTGCCTCTATTCCACGCATAGCACCCCCTGCACCCAACTGTTTTGAGGGGTGGAGGAAGGAATCAACCCATTTTGTGTTTATCCGGTTTGGTTTATTGAGAAAAATATCTATATACTATAACTACAAATTTTTCAAATTCCACAAAAATTAAAACGCCCATGAACCGAGGGGCAGATCGATTGGGGCTCTGGATCAATGGAAAAAGGTTTTTTGTTGACTCCAATGGTGGTGGTCATGGAGATTGTGGGGGATGAAAACACGATAAGGAGGCGGATATGGGGCAATCCCCGTTCAGTGATGATGATCTTAGACAGATAGAGGCACACGGCCTCACGATTCAAGAGGTCCGAAGACAATTGGCGTTGTTTAAATCAGACACGCCGTATCTCACTTTGGTGGCCCCCTGTACACCGGAAAATGGAATTGCGGTTTTTGAAAAGGAAGAAACCGAGAGGCTTCTGAAGGTTTTCGAATCCGAAAAGCCCAATTACCGTTGGGTCAAGTTTGTTCCGGCTTCGGGGGCGGCCTCACGGATGTTTAAAACCCTTCTGAAGGTCCTCAATGAGGAGGAGAACATCTCGAAAGATGCCGTATCAAAGGAGGCGTCAACAGGCGATAAGCAAGCCGAACAGCTCCTCCAATTCATGGAGGGGGTGGAGCAATTTGCTTTTTTCGGAGACCTCGAGACCATATTGATCAAGAATGGGTTCAATCCAGAGGCACTCATCGTGAATGGTCAGTTCACGGAGATCGTCCGTTTTCTTCTTGAACCCGAAGGGCTGAATTATGCCCATGAACCCAAAGCGCTGCTTAAGTTTCACAAATACCCTTCTGAGACCCGCACGGCCTTTGAAGAACATCTCGTGGAAGCGGCATCTTATATAAAGGATCAGATGGGAAATTGCGCCCTTCATTTTACGGTATCACAGGAACATCTTGCCGGTTTCAAAACCCTCTTGGAGCAGGTTCGACCGGAGTATGAGCGCCGGTTCGGGGTCCACTATCAGACGGCCTTTTCCACCCAGAGTGCCTCTACCGACACCCTTGCCGTGACACTGGGCAACCGGCCGTTTCGACGCGAAGATGGTCGGTTGTTGTTTCGACCGGGAGGACATGGGGCCCTCCTCCACAATTTGAATAGAGTGGATGAAGATATGAGCTTCATCAAGAACATCGACAACGTGGTTCCGGATCATCTCAAGGCGGAGACGTTTAAGTGGAAACAGGTGATCGGCGGGTATCTGCTCCAATTGCAGGCGGAGATCTTCGGTTATGTGGAATCGCTGGTATCGGGCAAGGAAACGCCTCTCTTTCTCGATGAGGTGTGTGCCTATGTGGAGGAGCGGCTCGGCTATCCCATTCCGGCTGCCGTAAGGGCGGCTTCATCATCCGTGAAACGATCCTATCTGACGGAAAGGCTCAATCGTCCCATTCGCGTCTGCGGGATGGTGAAAAATGCGGGAGAACCGGGCGGGGGGCCCGTTTGGGTAAGGGACAGAGACGGTGGCGTCTCCCGCCAGATTGTTGAGATGGCCCAGATCGACCCGGATGCCGAATTACAGCAGGAGATTGTCAGGGGTGCCACCCATTTTAATCCGGTGGATTTGGTTTGCGGGGTGAAGGATTGGCAGGGACGGCCTTTTGACCTCAGCCGGTTTACGGATCCCGATGCCGTGTTCATCTCCCCGAAGTCGAAAAATGGGCAAGATCTCAAGGCGCTGGAGCACCCCGGACTCTGGAATGGTGCCATGGCCCGGTGGATTACCCTTTTCGTGGAGGTGCCGAGTGTCACATTTAATCCGGTCAAGACCGTGAATGATCTGCTGCGGAAGGAACACCAACCCGACTAAATGAGGGTGCCTTGAAGAGACCGTCACGCCCTTTTTAAGGGACTGAGACGATGTGTTTATCAAAAAGTTAACATAATACCATAAATGAATGTTTTGAAGACCAACAGAAAAACCACTGAAACGTATTCTCCCTATTTTGTGGGGGTAACGGCCCTTTTTATCACCAGCCTAATCATTGCGAATATAACGGCCGTTAAACTCGTCACCGTGGCCGGACTCATTTTGCCGGCTGCCGTGATTATCTTCCCTGTGAGCTACATTGCCGGAGATGTGCTCACCGAAGTATACGGCTATTCTCAGGCGAGACGGGTGATCTGGCTGGGGTTCCTATGTAATTTCTTGGCCGTGATCATCATCTGGCTGACCCAGATGCTTCCCCCGGCCCCCTTCTGGAAGGGCCAAGCCGCCTACGAAAGCATCCTGGGATATGCCCCCAGGCTGTTGGCCGCCTCTTTCTTGGCGTACCTGGTCGGAGAATTTTTTAATGCCTACATCATGGCGAAACTAAAGATCCTCACTTCGGGCCGCTGGCTCTGGACGCGGACCATTTCCTCTACGCTTATCGGCCAGGGCCTGGACTCCCTGGTCTTCATCGGTGTGGCTTTTGCCGGCACCATTCCCGTCAACACACTGTGCGTTGCAATGCTTACACAGTGGCTCGTAAAATCCGCTTACGAGGCCGCGGCCACCCCACTCACCTACTGGGCGGTTGCTTTTTTGAAGCGCCGAGAGGGAAGGGACGTCTACGATTATCATACCCATTTCAACCCGTTGACGCTCAAGCGATAAAGGTTATGAAAGGTCCTGACAGCTTGACTCAAGACCGGTGCTCTGCTAAACATACGCCATGAATCTAGTTGATATTATTATCGTTGCCGTTTTGGCCTTTTTCCTTGTCCGTGGGATTTATAGGGGTTTTTTTAGGGAGATCGGGTCACTGGCCGGTGTGATTTTGGGCATCTGGCTCGCCAACCTGTATCAACCCCAGTTGACGCATTTTCTGGGAGGTGTTCTCCCTAAAGGAAAGTTCCTTCCCCTGCTCAGCTTCGCCCTCATCTTTATCCTTATCTTGATCGCATGCAATCTTCTGGCTTGGTGGTTGAAGATGCTGTTTAAAAAAGCCTTGTTGGGGGGCGCGGACAGGGCCATGGGCGCAGCGGTCGCGGTCTTTAAGGGGGTCATCATCATCTATTTCGTCATTCTCCTGGTCACCTTCTTTCTGCCGTCGCAGTCCCCCCTCATTGCCCGATCGCGAATGGCTCCTGTAATCATTGCTTCCTACCAGTCCATGGTCAAAATGATATCTCCGGATGCCTACCATCGATTGAGGGAACAGTTCCTGGGTAAGGATCGGAAGATAGGACATCTCCATGCATTGCCCATCAGGAAAGCCAACAATGACTCCCGATAGGGTGGCCGCGGCTGTTCACGAACAGATCAACCTGGTGGCCCGGCTTCGAGGACCGGACGGCTGCCCGTGGGACAGGAAGCAGACGGAAGCATCCATCAGCCTGTACCTTCTTGAAGAGGCCTACGAGGTCGTGGACGCCATTGAACGCGCCGCCCCCGAGGAGATATGCGGCGAACTGGGGGACCTCTTTTTCCAGATCGTGTTTTTGGCCCAACTGGGATCGGAAAAAGGGGCCTTTGATTTTCTCGAGGTGACGGAGCGGATCATTGAAAAGATGATTCGGCGGCACCCCCATGTTTTTGGAGACAAGAAAGTAGAAAACGCCGAGGATGTGGCCTCGAATTGGGCCGAAATCAAGCGGTCGGAGCAAGGCGCCTCGGCGTTGCCCAGTTCATCTTTGGATGGGGTGCCCTCCGACCTACCCGCCCTGTTATGGGCCCACCGGTTGAGCGAACGGGCGTCCAAGATGGGGTTTGACTGGCAGTCTCCGGACGATGTTTACCGTAAGGTCTTGGAAGAAATGGAAGAGTCGGCCCAGGTCATGGCGCGCGGAGAGAAGGAGCGGGTGTCAGAGGAGTTGGGCGATCTCCTGTTCAGTATGGTGAACCTGGCCCGCCACTTGGGATTCAACGCCGAGTCTGTGTTGCGTCGTGCGAACCGCAAGTTCCTTACACGGTTTAAGCGGATGGAAACCCGGCTAAATGCGTCGGGTGTCGCGTTGGAAGATGCGACTTCGGAGGTCATGGACAGGACCTGGGAAACGATTAAGTCTGAAGAGTGACGCATTCTTGGCAAAGAGAGGAAACAGAGGCTTTTTTGGAACGCTCCTGAGATGGACGCTGACGCTCTTTCTCCTATTTCTTGGGATCAGCGTGCTTCAGGTGGTCCTGCTTAAAGTGGTCAACCCCCCTTGCACCCTGATGACGGCATGGGGATGGGTAGAGAGTATCTTTTTCCAAAAGCCCGGCCCGCCGAGGATATACTGGCGGTCGCTCAATGAGATTTCACCCCATATGAGACGGGCCGTACTGGCCGGGGAAGATCAACGGTTCTTGAATCACATGGGGTTCGATTTCGATGAAATAAAAGATGCCGTTGAAGACATGTTCTCGGGGGAGCACATACGGGGCGCCAGTACCATTACCATGCAGGCCGCAAGGACCGTCTTCCTCTGGCCAGACCGCAATTGGGTAAGGAAGGCCTTGGAGGCCTACTATACGATCTTGATGGAGGTATTCTGGGGGAAGCGGCGGATTCTTGAAATCTATCTCAACACCGTGGACTGGGGGCGCGGCATCATGGGGGTCGAAGCCGCTTCCATCCGGTATTTCAATGTGCCCGCGAGTCGCATTACCCGGATTCAGGCCGCCCGGTTGGCCGCCATTCTTCCGAGTCCCCATCGATGGTCGCCCACGAAACCGAATGCACATGTGCTGAGAAGAGAAAAGCGAATCCTAAAGGATATGGGGAAGATGCCCCTGATTTCCTGAAATCATGTTCTCGAAGATTATTCATAACGCCCAGAGTATCAGCTTGAAATGGAAGCTTTTGATCCCTTTTCTTCTTTTTTCTTTTTTGGGGACCACCAGCCTGGTGTGTATTGGGCTTAACTCCCAGCAGGAACTCATCAAAAAGGAAGAAATAAAAGAGCTGCGGTGGTTCTATCGCCTCTTTCTGGATAAAGTCTCTCAAAAAGGGAAACAGGCCCTGTCCATGGCCACCATACTGTCGGATAACCCCAGGATCCAGGCACTCCTTGCCGAACGAAATAAGAAGGGCCTCAGGGCCTATACCCGTCCGTTGTATCATCAATTGGCGCATGAATTCGGGATCCGCCAGTTTCATTTCCATATTCCCCCCGGCATATCGTTCTTGCGTGTCCATTCCCCGGACCAACAAGGAGAGATGATCGCCTACCGAAAAGGCGTCATGGACGTCTTA
Source organism: Deltaproteobacteria bacterium (assembly GCA_037382425.1). Taxonomy (GTDB): domain Bacteria; phylum Desulfobacterota; class DSM-4660; order Desulfatiglandales; family Desulfatiglandaceae; genus JAIPDZ01. The sequence continues at coordinate 5,615 of JARRPY010000070.1, read as the reverse complement.
AAGGGGGGTAAGGGAATCGTGGGTCTCGAATGGGGGTTAACGGGTTTGGCCATTCGGGGCATCGTCCCCATATATTCAGAAGACACGCTGGCTGGGAGCATCGAAATCGGCTATCCCTTCGGTAGGTCCTTCTTAGAGGAACTCAAGGCGTTTTGGGGCCCTGATTTCACGGTTTTCGAAAAGAGAGGATTGGATTCCTGTGCGCTTTTGGCCACGACCATGAAAAAAGAAAACGTCTTCTGCCTTCACAGCAAAACGCTCAAGCATCCCCATGACCGGGAGCAGATCTGGATTGCTCCATCCGGTTATCCGAACCGATCCATCTTCCTGGGACCTCTCAGGGATTACCAGGGTGAAATCGTGGCCGCGGTCGAAATTGACATGGATCGTTTGCCGATCGTGCAGCGATTGAAAAGAACGAGAAACCTGATGGTTCTGGTTGGAGTAGCCGGTATTTGTATCTCCTTCGCCCTCGTCTGGATCGTGGCCGTCCTGTTTGTCCGACCCATCAAAGAGATGGTTTCAAATGCCCAGGAAATCGCCGAAGGAAAGCGGGAGCAGCGGATAAGGCCGGGGCCCGAAGACGAGATCGGTGTTCTGGCTCACGCCCTCAACACCATGCTCAGTTCTCTACAGAAAAGAGAGTTGCAGATAAAAGAGTATACGAAGACACTGGAGAAACGGGTGCAGGAGCGGACCCAGGATCTGGTCTCCTCCGAAGAGAAATACCGCACCCTGGTGGATAACCTTCCGCTGGTGGTTTACCGGCTCTTACCGGATGGGACCACGGAATTCATCAATCCCTATTTTACCTCCAAGCTGGGATTTTCAGCCAATGAGGTGGTGGGAAACAAGCGGTTCTGGCAGCAGCGAATCTGGGGGTGTGATGATCCGGCCATTGCCGAAAATGTATTGGCGAACGTAGAAGGCATCTACGAGCGGTGAAATGGATTCCTTGAGGGTAATGTGTTTGGCCGACATCAACGGTTGCAACCCTGACAGGACCTCCTGAACGAGGCTTTTGAATATCATTGTGGAGGAGGTGGCGCGTCTTGAGAAGATACTCAAGATTATCCTCAATTCCATTGAACCCTTTTCCCTTTCCATATCCATGGTGGATATCAAAGGCCTCGTTCAGGAGGTCCTGTCAGGGTTGCAACCGTTGATGTCGGCCAAACACATTACCCTCAAGGAATCCATTTCACCGCTCGTAGATGCCTTCTACGGGGATGGCGTCCTTCTCAAGAAGGCGTTTGACAGCCTGCTCAAGCATGCGGTGGTATCCATGCCCGATGGGGAGGAACTGATGGTTTCCTCCCAAACAGAAGGGGACCGTCTGGTGTTCACCATGCGACACAAGGCCAATGGAATGACGCAGGACGATCTGGATCAGTTCTTTTATCCCCATGTGACGGGAACACCCGAATCCACGATCCTTGAACTGCCCCAATCCAAAATCATCATCCACAGACACGGGGGAAAAGTGGACGTTTTGATGGAAGGAGAGGATATCGTGCTGCGGGTGGAGCTTCCGTTTATACCGGTTGGAATGGATAAGGTGCCATTGGGAGCGGCATCTCAGGAGGTCCCGTCTTGATCCGTTACATCTTGCTGAACGCGTTTATCGCCATCCATTCCATCTTTTTTTGTCTGTGGGGAATTTTGATATCTCTCTTCGACAAAGAAGGGTCCAAGGTCCATCGCTATTGTGCGGTTCCCTGGTCCAAGGCGATTCTTTGGGTATGCGGCATTCGGGTGACGGTTTCCGGTATAGAGAGATTGACGTCTCATGTCCCCCGGATCTACATGGTGAATCACCAGAGTTTCTTCGATATCTTTATTCTCCTGGCGTGTCTTCCTGTGGATTTCAAGTTCATATTGAAGCAGGAACTCATGCATATTCCGCTCTTAGGTCCCGCCATGAGGGGCGCCGGATATATCGCCATAGAGCGAAATGATCCGAGGGAAGCGGTGAAGAGCATGAATCAGGCGGCCAAAAAGATAAAAGACGGCACATCGGTACTGCTTTTTCCGGAGGGGACCCGAAGTGTGGATGGCCGGTTGCAGGCATTCAAGAAAGGGGGATTCAGCCTGGCGGTTAAAGCCGGCTGTGACATTGTTCCGGTGGCCATCGTCGGCAGTTCCCGAATCGCACCCAAAGGAAGTCTCAAAATTCGTAAGGGAAGGGTGGAGATGCACATCGGGAAGCCGCTACCGCTTGGGGGCCTTGGCAAACGAGATATCCCCGGGATTATGGAAGCGGTGCGCGATGTAATGCTCAGTGTGACGGAGACGCCTTCATGAGTCTCCATGGATATGAAGTAGTGACCAAATACCATTCGTGCATGGACACTATCTGGGAAAAGGGGAGATGGGGGTAGCTTTTTATCCGGAAGATATCGATGACGCCGAGATAGAACGGGAGAAGGAGAAGGCGCGCCGGTTGAGACGAACCCACTGGTGGCAGAACAAGATCCAGGCCGGCATCTGCCATTACTGTCATCAGCATGTGGGGCGCCGGCACCTGACCATGGACCATGTGGTGCCGTTGAGTCGAGGGGGCAAGAGCAAAAAAGGAAATCTGGTGCCGGCGTGCAAGACATGCAACAATAAGAAACGGTATCTCTTGCCTGTGGAGTGGGATGAATATTTGAAAACCCTGGATGGATCCACCGAAGAGACGTGAGTGGCCGAGGGTTATCGCTTCTCGACCACTACTTCTTTGCCCTGAAGCGCCGCTTCGTTTTCTTTGAATGCGTCGGCAGCCCGGCCTTGATTGACGGCGATTTCCAGGTAGCCTGAACTGCTAAAAAGTGCCAGAAGAGTTCCGGGAGTTACGTCTGTATACTGGTTGTGCAACTCGGTTGTGACCCACTCTCCCAATCGAATCACGGGGTGATGACCTCCCAAGAACTCGGTCAGCGTTGCCTGACGGATGTTGGTAATGAGATTCCCAAAGCGATCAATGGTGGTGATTTTCCCGGCCAGGGTGCTTTCCGTCTGGTGAGGGCGATCCATGCCCAAACGGACTGGATCGTTTATGCGGTTTCCCATTTGGCGGGGATTTACACCTGAGGAGAGATGGGCGGCCACCGGTGCAAAGATATCCCGCCCGTGAAATGTGTGGCTCACAATGGGCCGGAAGTATGTGGCCTTGGTGAGGTGAATCACCTCAACAGCGGGGTCTTGGGAAATGATGGGCCAAAATAGACCGTTATCCGGTCCGACAAACAGGTGATCTCGGGCGCAAACGATGATCGGGCGTCTGGGTCCCCCCACCCCCGGGTCGATCACCGCAAGATGAATGGTTTGGGGCGGGAAAAACGGATGGGTTTCCATTAGGACCCGGGCGGCCGTTTGGACGCCACCGGGAGGGACTTGGTGGCTGATATCGATCATCCTGGCGATGGGATTTATGGAAAGGATGACCCCTTTCATGGCCCCCACATAAGGGTCCTTAAGGCCGAAATCGGTGGTCATGGTGATGATGCGCTGTTTCATCATACATCCTTATCACCTGAATGAGCGGTGGATGTCAAGGTGGCGTCACAAGGGGTACTTTAAGACCCGTAGAACGCTCGATTATAATTTTTTTATTCTTAAAACGACCGATGTCATAAAGCGGCATCTTATGTGAATGAGCATCCGAATGCTGGCCTCAAAGACAACGAGCGCCTCGAGTTTCTGGGAGATGCGGTCCTCGATCTGGCGGTCAGCACCTTGCTGATGAAGGCGTTTGATGAGGCGCCGGAAGGGGATCTGTCCAAATTCAGGGCTATGGTGGTCGACGAAGCCGGCTTATACGAGGTCGCCCGGGGGTTGGGATTGGGGGAATATCTCCTCTTGGGCCGCGGGGAGGACCAAGGCAGCGGCCGGGAAAAACCGTCGATCTTGGCAGATGCTCTGGAGGCGCTGATCGGGGCCATCTATTTGGATGGCGGATTTGACAGTGCCATGGAGGTGATTGCCCGGCTCTTCCACCCCATGATCGCGCGCGTGGGGGCCCAGGAGATGGTTCATGATTTCAAAAGTCTCCTTCAGGAATTCACGCAACAGGCCTGGAAAACACTCCCGAAATACCGATTGGTAGACGAATCCGGGCCACCACACCAAAAGATCTTTACGGTGGCATTGGACCTTAGGGGAAAAATGATTTCGCAAGGAGAGGGAAGCAGCAAAAAAGAGGCCGAACAGAATGCGGCAAGGCAGGCCTTTTTTTCCCTGAAGGAGACGTGAGACCCCTGATCATTCCCATCTTTATTCCCCACGAGGGGTGCCCCCACCGATGTGTGTTCTGTGAACAGCACAAGATCACCGACCGGCAGATCCAGCCGATGGGTCCCGCGCATGTCGAGGCGATTTTAAGACGGGCGGTGGCGTCGCCGCGTTTTGATATAAGGCGAAATCCTGAAGTGGCATTTTACGGCGGAACCTTCACCGGCCTTCCAATAGAGAAGATGCAAAGACTCATTGGAGCGGTTTCACCGTTTGTGAAGGAAGGTTTAATCCGGTCCATGAGGATTTCGACAAGGCCGGACGCTCTGGACGAAGAACGACTGGGCCTGTTGAAAACGCATGGTGTGCATACGGTGGAACTGGGCGTTCAGAGCATGAATGACGACGTGCTCTCTCGGTCTCGGCGAGGCCACACGGCCCAGGATAGCATCCGTGCAGTGGAAATCCTGAAGGAGGAGGGTTTTCGAGTGGGGATTCAACTCATGCCCGGTCTTCCGGGAGACTCCCCCGCCAATTTCATGAAGACGGTAGAGACGGTTTTGTCGCTTAAGCCGGATATGGTCCGTCTCTATCCGACCGTGGTCATACAGGGGACGGAACTGGCCCGACAATACCTCAAAGGAACCTATCAACCCCTGACATTAGACTCTGCCGTGGCTGTTTGCAGGGATGCCGCGATGCGGTTTGAGGCGAAAGATATCCCGGTCATCCGGCTCGGCTTGCAAGCCTCCCCATCCCTGACAGAGAAAAATGGGATCTTGGCAGGACCGTGGCATCCGGCATTCGGATTCTTGGTGCGTTCAGCCATGTATCATTCGCGCATTGCACCCCTATTGCCGCATTACGGTGCGGCCGCCCGGATCAGACTCTTTGTATCGGAACGAGATGTCCCTTTGATCCGGGGGTATAAAAACAAGGGAATTTGCCTAATCGAGAAAATAACCGGGGCTGAGGTCGTGGAGGTCCTCCCGGACGAGCGGCTCCCGGGAAAACGGATTGAGGTGGAGTGGTTATGACCTTTCGTTCGGGTTTTATCGGCATCGTAGGGCCGCCCAATGTGGGAAAGTCCACTTTGCTTAATCGGATCTTGGGCAAGAAAGTCGCCATCGTTTCTCCTAAACCGCAGACGACCCGAACGCGCGTTCTCGGCGTATTGAACAGAGAAGACTGCCAGATGATATTCATGGATACGCCAGGGATTCACAGAACGAAAACAGCACTCCACGAGAGCATGGTCGCCTCCGCATTGGCCGCCTTTCACGAGGTGGATCTTTTAATGTTGATGATTGACGCGGGCCGTGAAGCGGATGCTGAAACGCATCATCTTTTCAGAAACCTGACTGGGGTCAAACAGCCCTGTATCCTGGTGATCAACAAAA
>JARRPY010000069.1:0-16147 GCA_037382425.1 Deltaproteobacteria bacterium | reverse complement strand
GGTCCTTGGCATGCAGAGTTCGGATGGGGGATGGGGGGCCTTTGATATTGATAATGACTATCTCTACCTGAACAATATCCCCTTCGCGGATCATGGGGCGCTCCTAGACCCCAGCACATCGGACCTTACCGGCCGGTGTATCGAGTTATTGGCCATGCTGGGTTATGGCCCCGATTTTCCACCTATCGCCAGGGGCTTGAGGTTTCTGAAAAGAGAACAGGAACCTTTCGGTGCATGGTTCGGTCGCTGGGGGGTAAACTACATCTACGGGACTTGGTCCGTGCTCAAGGGCCTGGGTCGATTGGGGGAGGATCCATCTCAACCGTATATCCGAAGGGCCATCGACTGGTTGAAATCGTGCCAGAATGCGGACAACGGATGGGGCGAAACCTGCTATTCCTATGCCGACGCGGCCCATGCGGGAAGGGGGGCGAGCACGGCGTCCCAGACCGCTTGGGCCCTGTTGGGGCTCATGGCCGTGGGTGAGTGGAAGAGTGCCGCGGTTCAGCGGGGGATTCACTATCTTTTGAACACTCAGAAGGATGAGGGCGGATGGGACGAACCCTATTTTACGGGAACCGGTTTTCCCAATGTGTTTTACCTTCGCTATCACGGCTACCGGCAATTCTTTCCGTTATGGGCACTGGCCGAGTACAGAACCATCCGCACGGGTAAAAGAACCTGCCAAGATGAAATGAGTCTTGAGCACCCGCCTGCCAAGTAAAAATCATTCAGCCATCGTGACGCCGGGGGTGGGCCTTGTGATTGCCCTCCGCAGGGAAGCCAGCGCCCTCTTCGGCCGGGTCCGCTGGATGGACTGCGGAAATGGCCAGTCCTGGGGGACGACGCCCCATAGAGACAAAACGGTGACGGTGGTTCGGTCAGGACCGGGCATCAGGAATGCGCAGCGGGCGGGTCGTTGGCTGGTTTCAAGTCATGCGGCGATCATCGGATCGGTGGGCGTTTCAGGAGGGCTGTCTCCCAGACTCGGTAAGGGGGATCTCGTTCTGGCCGATGAAATTATCCTCTGGAATGGTGAAACCTATGAGAGGGCGTGGAAATCAGATGCTTCCTCTGTAATTCCTCTCTTTGTGGCCCTTCAGGCAAACCGGGTCCCTGTTAAGCATGGGAGAATCCTCACCACTAAGAGGCCGGCGTTGACACTCAGGGAAAAGGCCGTTCACTTCAGGGAGACCGGCGCCCTGGCCGTAGACATGGAAAGTGCAGGGGTCGCAGAGGAGGCGAAGAAGGCGGGGATTCCGTTTTTTGCTCTCCGGGCCGTGTGTGATCCGGCGGATATGACGATCCCCCACTTCATCTCGGACTGCCTCGATTCCAATGGCAACATACGGTCGACGTACCTCTGCGGCCAGCTGCTCAAGAACCCTTTTGAGGTGGTCGCGTTGCTTGGTCTTCAGCGGTGTTTTACGCTGGCTGTGAGACATCTGAAGGTCGCGTGGGAAGGTCGGCCCCTCCAGCAGGTGTTGCTGAGGGTGATGACCCCATCGGATAGATCTTAGATTTCAGAACCGAAATCACCTGTGGACATCCACGACGAATCATGGTATCAACCTGAGACCTTTGAAAAATGCCCCTTTCGTGCAATATCCGCGTTGTGTTTGGATTTTAATCCTCGAAATATTAGCCGTTTTTCAAAGGTCTCAAGACTTGTATGTTTTAAAAAGCCGAACCTGTCGCCGTGCTTAAGGGAAACCAAGGCGAAGGGATCTGACAAGGGAGGGAGTTTTTGTAATGGTATTGAGTCTCATGAGGAAGCATGCCAAGTCCTGGCTGATCAAGTTTTTGATCGCGATCATCGCCGTGGTCTTTATCTTCTACTTTGGATATTCATTTACGGCGGATCGAGCCGTTAAAATCGCCTATGTGAACGGTGAACTGATCACTGGACCTGAATACCAGAAGGCCTATCAGGACCTCTCGACGGCCATGCGGGCAAGGTATAAGGACATGTGGAACGACAATATGGCGAAGATCTTCAACCTGAAAAAACGGGCATTGGACAGCCTTATCGATCAGCGACTGATGACCCAGGCGGCCAAGCGGCTGGGGCTGGATGTCACAGAGGAAGAGGTTCAAAAGGCCATCATGAGTTACCCGGCCTTCCAGGTGAACGGCCAGTTTGACATGCGACGCTACGAGATGCTCTTGAGTCAAAACCGCATGAAGCCCGAGGATTTTGAACAGACCATGACACATGAGCTTCTCGATCGAAAGATCAAGCAGTTTCTTTTCGCCTTTATAAACATACCGGAGAAGGAAGTCCTTGAGCAATATACCTTTGAAAACGAAGCGGTGAAAATCGCCTTTATCCCCTTTAAGCCGGAAGAATTTAAGAAATCCGTCAAAGTGGTGCCGGCGGATGTGAAAGCCTATTATGAGCAACACAAAGAGAATTATCGTGTTCCCAAGGAGATAAAGGCGGTGTACATCGAATTGGGTCCGGAACAGTTTGAAAAAGACGTAGATGTGACCGATAAGGAAGTCGAGTCATTTTATGAATACAATATCGAGAAGTACAAACACCCCAAAGAGGTGAAAGCCCGTCACATCCTCTTTAAGGTAGGGGAAGGGGCCTCGGACGATGCGGTAAAGAAGGCGAAGGCGGCAGCGGAAAAGGTGCTGAAAAAGGCCCGGAAGGGAGAAGATTTTGCAGCGCTGGCCAAGACTTATTCTGAGGGGCCCAGTGGACCGAATGGCGGAGACCTCGGATATTTCAAAGCCGGCCAAATGGATCCCGTGTTCGAGAAGGCGGCGTTTGCGCTCAAACCGGGTGAGATCAGCGAGCCTGTCCGAACCCGTTTCGGATTCCACATCATCAAGGTGGAGGATGTTCGGGAGGCCAGAACCGATGCTTTTGACAAAGTACGCGCAAAGATAAAGGAGGCGTTGATTCGCAATGTCGCCACAGAAAAGGCGCATGAAAAGGGGCTCCTCCTCATGGATCAGATGCCTTATGATATCGAGCTTCCGGTGTATGCAAAACAGCACGATCTCGAGGTGAAAACCTCGGATTATTTTTCGGAGAGTGAACCTATTTCCGGTATTGAGGGGAGCGAGAAGCTGGCCCCGTCCCTATTTGCCCTCGAGGGACATGAGACCAGTGAACTGGTGGAGTTGGGGGATAAATTTTATATCTTTCAGGTGGCTGAATCCAAGGAATCGTATATTCCCCCATTGAAAGAGGTGGAGGCACAAGTCAAAACAGATGCCTTGGCCGACGCGGCCGAAAAAGCGGCCACGGCTGCCGCTTCGAAATGGCTGGCCGAATTGAAGGAGGGCAAATCGTGGGATCAAGTGGCCAAGGCAGCCGGCCGGACCCCTGAAGAGACCGGCTTTTTCAGCAGGCGGGATTCCATACCCAAGATCGGAAATGCGCCGGAATTGAAAGAAACGGCTTTCACATTGGGACCCCATAAGCGATATCCGGACAAGGTCTTTCAGACACAAGATGGCGAACTGGTGGTTCGTTGGCTGGCCAGGAAAGGGATCGACCAGGAGAAATTCCTGGAGAAAAAGGCCGAGTATCGCCAGGCGCTTATGCAGGCGAAACACCAGCGGGTCTTTCAAAACTGGCTGGAGAGCCTGAGAAAGAATGCGGAAATTGAAATTGTGAATGATGTGACCAGCTGAGGACGTTGAAAAACCTCTCCTTAGCAAAAACATATGAACCGTAACGTCCCGCTGACAGCGGGATCTTCGCTATGCTTCGACCGGAAACGAGGAAAGAACGCAAAGGAACTTGATTTTTTTCGTTTGTTGCTGAGACGGCGACAAACGAAAACCAAATTTAAGAATACGTGTGCTTAGTCAGAATGGGATACGTTTTCCCGTTCAGCGGAAGGACGTAGGTTCCGTCCTCCTCAACCACGTGTTCAGCCAACTGGTAATAGGCGGATCGTAAGAACCGCGCCGGAAAGCGTTTTTCTTTCACCTCACAATACAGCACATTCTCATTCCCCACATACAGGGTGTCGGGCGCCAACGCCTCCTCGGTCTCATCGCTGAGGGTGAGCATAAACCGTGACGACCCGGGATGCCTTCCCGGATCGAATGAAACCCGCCTGACCACAAAGGCGGTATCTTCCACCTCCACGTAACAGGTCTCTCCGGCCCATTGAATCAGGTATCGGCCCTGATCGTCCAGGGTTATGTTTTCATAAAAGAGCCGGATATAGGCCGTGTGGATCATCTCGGCCCCTTTGTGGAACCAGCGCCCTTCCTTATCAATGAATATGAGGCAAGGCGGGATGTCGTTTGCGTCTGTCATGGGTAAAAGCCTCCTAAGTAAGCTTCGGAACGAAAATTCTTGTGAGGGTGACGTTCCCGGCATCAGGGTAATAAAGAACAGGCATGATTTTCAACCTGAAATTGAAGCTTCCTTCGGCTTCGCTTGCAGCAGGGAATATGCTCGCAAAGCATTTTCTGGTAAGCTGCGATGGGTGGGATGTCGCTTCTTGGATACGGATGCGCCTTGTGTCTTATCTTGGAGATATGGTATGAAAATGCCGGTGTAGTTGTTGTCCTTAAACGAAATTGTTCTTGGAGCGAAAACCGTGTTAAATTCCCTTCAAACCATGTCCGACGCCTTTCAGAACGCCACGGCCGTTTTGGAGGACATAAAGGAGGGCACCTCGGGCAAGATGATCGGTTATTTTTCCCCGGTGGTTCCCGAGGAACTGATCACCACCTGCAGCCCTATGTCTGCTCCTATGTGAGGGCCGCGTGGGATCAGATCGTTCAGGGGAAGCATCCTTATCTGGATGGTGTTATTATTCCCAGGAGTTGCGAAGCGGTTACGTTCATCTATCAGACCTGGAAAAGACACCTCGACCACGAATTTGTGGATTATTTGAATGTGCCGTGGAAACAGACCGAACACACCCTTCAGTTTTTTAGAAAGGAATTGGAGCGGGTTCGGGAGCATTTGGAAGCCTTTTCCGGGCAAGCGGTCTCAAGCGATGCCTTGAACACGACTATTGGGCTCTACAACCGGCACCGGGCACTTATGAGGCGGGTCTACGACCTGAGGGCGGCGGAGCATCCCTCCATTTCCGGCCGGAATGTGTTTGATATGGTGATGTCGAGTTTCATCCTCCCCAAAGAGCGGCACATGGAATTGGTGTCCCAATGTCTCCATGAAATCGGCGACGCGCCCGCATCAAAAAGACCTCGGCCCAGGATTTTGATTTCGGGGGGGTGTGTGATCGATGGAGAACTTTGGCAACTCATCGAATCTTGTGGCGCCATAATCGTGGCCGATGATGTCAATAACGGCGCCCGAACCTTTTGGCGGGAGGTGCCCGAGGGAGACGATCCCATGGACGGCCTGGCCAGGACATATATGCGGGCGCCCTGCGGGTTCAATACCGGCATCTCAGACCGATTTGCATTTGTGTCTGATCTCATTGCCCGATACCGGGTCCAAGGGGTTATTTTTGCCGTCAACAAGCGATGTGAATCCGAGGCGTTCGACTATCCGGAATTGGAGAAGAAAATCCGGGAACAGCTGGGCAAGCCCATGACATATTCCTCATCCACCTCGTAGCTGCTTATGACCCATCTGACGAAGAGACGAAGTGATTCAGCGAACGGTCAAGCATCTCTTCATCCCTCAATCCCTCAGCGTCTTCGTCTCTTCGTCAGATGGGTCATAAGCAGCTACGAGGTGGATGAGGAATATGTCAAAGAATCAGGACATCGATCGCCCGGCGTTTAATCGGGATATCGCAGCGGCCATCGGCAGGCACTACGAGGCCGTGCGGAAAAACCGTCCCGTGGGCTATACGCTCATGTCTTCAAACCCGCTGATCGAGGTGGCGTATGCCGCCGGAATCCAACCTGCCTTCCCCGAGAACTATGCCTGTGTCTGTGCAGCCAGACACATGTCAACCGCTTACTGCAATCAGGCCGAGGCCCTCAAGTACAGCCGGGATATCTGCTCCTATTGTAGGAACAACATCGGCTACACCGTCGAAGCGGGGGAAGACCCTCCGGCCGGGGGAATCGGATCGCCCGACCTGCTCTTGATGACCAGCAGTGCCTGCACCCACTACTTTAAATGGTGGGATACCCTCAAAGAGATCCATAAAAAACCGCTGATTTTTGTAAACACGCCCCGGGTGATGGAGAGAGCGGCCACCCCTGATTATTATATGAATTATGCCAAGGGAGAGATCGAGGCGGCCATCCGTGACATTGAAGCGGTCCTGGATGTCACCATCAGCCGGGAGGCGCTTTCCCGAGCCGTGGGTTACAGCGATCAGCTCGTGGAATATTGGCAGAAGATACTGGCCCTACAGACCCGTGTCCCCGCACCGTTGAACCTGTCCGATTTGGGCAATGCGCTGTTCGCGCTCATTGTGCTGGCCGGAACCGAGGAAGGGGTGACGCTCATGGCGCAGATCCATGATGAGACCGCCCGGCGGGCAGCAGAGGGACGCGGCGTGTTGACACGGGAAGGGGAAAGACACCGGTTATTGTGGATGAACATCCCGTTTTGGTATAACCTGAAACTGTTCGGGACATTCGAGAAACGGGGATGCGTCTTTCCCATGAGCGATTACTGCCAGTACATATGGGGGACCACGCGAATGGATCCCGGCCGGCCCGTAGAGAGTCTGGCCCGTAAGGCCCTGGAAGGCGAACTGAATACGAGCGTCGACGCCCACATAGAGCAATTGCTCCGGGACATAAAGGCCTACCAGATCAGTTTTGTCGGTGGGCGCCCTTGATGCGGTGACGGCCATCAGAGAAGTACTGAAGCTCCCGGTGCTGGTCCTTGACGGGGACCATGCGGACGAAAGTGAATACGAACCGGCTCGGTCCATGAACCGGATCGACGCATTTCTGGAAATGCTGGAATGACGTGGGAACATGAGATGAGTTTGGGATTTGAATGAAGAGGAGGGGAGATTTTAGATGACAGACATGTGGCCGCCTCAATACGACGAGGCCTACAGACCCCGGCCCGATGCCATGTACTGGCGGGAAGCAGAGGAGACCATGGACCCGGATGAACGGGAAGAGACGATCATCCTGCCCAAACTTCGGGCCCAGCTCAAATATGCCTATGCCCACTCGCGATTCTACAAAGAAAAGTGGGACCAGGCCGGGATCGACCCTGAGGATATCCGGTCTCTTAGGGATTTTGAATCGGTGCCTTTCTTGATGAAAGAAGAAATCCGGCAGGACCAAGCAAAATATCCGCCCTTCGGCAGCAACCTCTGTATTTCACGAGAAGCGGTCGCTCGGGTCCATGGGACTTCGGGCACCACTGGAAAACCCACCGTGTTCGGTATCGGCCGGGGAGACATGGCCCGCATTGCCGAGGCCCATGCACGGATCATGTGGGGGTTCGGGGTGCGCCCGGGGGATGCGGTATTTATCGGTTCTTTTTTCAGCCTCTACATGGGAAGTTGGGGTGCCTTGGCCGGGGTGGAACGGCTGGGTGCGACGGCATTTCCCTTTGGCGCCGGCGTTCCGGGGCAGACGGAACGGGCCATCGAGTGGATGACGGAAATCCGGCCCACGGTTTTTTACGGAACCCCTTCCTACAGCCTCTACCTTGCGGAAAAGGCCAAGGTCAAAGGCGTTAATCCCAAAGAGGATTTCGCCTTCCGCATCCTCTTTTTTTCAGGCGAGCCCGGCGCCGGCGTGCCGTCCACAAAGAAGCGGATTGAAGAGACCTATGGCGGCATCTGTATCGATGCGGGTTCCACGGCCGAGATGACCCCCTGGATGAGTAATTGTGAATGTGCCCACCGGCAGGGAATGCATCTTTGGCAGGACATGGTGTACGCGGAGCTGGTGGATCCCAAGACCAAAAAGCGGGTGCCCTACGGCAGTGAAGGGGTGACCGTGTATACACACCTGGAGCGGACCTCTCAGCCTATGATTCGTTTTTGGGCCGGCGATATCTCCCGGTGGGTGGATGATCCATGCCCTTGCGGCCGCACCTATCCGCGTCTGCCCAAAGGGGTGTATGGTCGATCGGATGACATGTTTGTGGTCAGGGGGGAAAACGTTTATCCCAGCGCCATAGAAGATGCCATTCGGGCCATCGAGGGGTTTGGCGATGAGTACCGCATCGTGATCACACGGGAACGGACCATGGACGAACTCATCGTTCAGGCAGAGCCCACCCCGGACACGGATGCCGCAGTCTCTAAAGAACTGTCCCTCAAACTCGAAAAAATGCTGAAGACACGGGGGCTTAGAACCACGGTGCAGATGCTGGCCCCGGGGACCCTCGAGCGGACGGAGTTCAAGGCCCGCCGTGTCATTGATCAACGGGACCTCTATGACGAGATCGCCAAGGGGTGATGGGAGGCCTTCCATCGAGCATGGGCCGGACAGGATTGACAAGCCCCGGTCCCTGGTCTAGAAAAGGCAGGTGATTAGAGTAGGTGAAAACAGAATCAGATGTTATCAGTCAGGAATCTAGAGTCGGGCCTTTATGCGACGTTTAGAAAGGGACCCGCAAGGCCCCGGGGAATGTATCATACGATTACAGTATACGGTCAAGAGACTGAATGGCAGGAGGATACGTGATGGCAGATGCAGAAGGGATTTTGGATGCAAGAGATGTGAAAGACATGCCCTCTCAAGAATCCCACGGGAGTTCGATAAACCTGAAGGGATTGGCTCATCTCGACTGGGGCATGAAGAACAGGCTGAACCGGCTCATCCGGCCGGATGGGCATTGCCAGTTTCTCCCCATCGACCATGGCTATTTTCAGGGGCCGACCCGCTGCCTGGAACGGCCCGGGGACACCATCAAGGGTCTCGTCCCCTATGCAGACGGCTTGTTCGTGACCCGTGGGGTGCTCCGGTCGGCCATAGATCCCGGGACAAAGACCCCCATTATCCTGCGGGTGTCCGGCGGGACCAGTGTGGTGGGTCAGGACCTGGCCAATGAGGTGATCACCACATCCGTAGAAGAGATGGTTCGGCTGAACGTGGCCGCCGTGGGCCTGTCCATCTTTGTGGGGAGTGACTACGAGAAAGAGACCCTGGAGAATCTGAGCATCCTGGTGGATGAATGTGAAAACTACGGCATTCCGGTCATGGCGGTGACCGCCGTGGGCAAGGAACTGGAACGCCGGACGGCCCGGTATCTCTCTTTGGCCTGTCGCATCGCGGCCGAGCTGGGTGCGAAGATCGTCAAGACCTACTATTGCGGTGAAGATTTTGAGAAGGTGACCAATGGGTGTCCGGTCCCCGTGGTGATTGCCGGGGGGCCAAAATGTGAGACCGAGTTGGAGGTTTTTGAGTTTGTCTATGACGGGATGAACAAGGGGGCCATCGGTGTGAATCTGGGTAGGAATGTCTGGCAGAACCCCTATCCCGAGGCCATGATGCGGTCCCTGAACGTCGTGATTCACCGTGACGCCACTCCCAAACAGGCCATGGAGTTGTTCGAAACCCTGAAGCAAGAGAAAGACGCATAACACGATTTCACAAAAAACCGTCTTTTTCCTTCGTTTTCTTCGTTAGCTTCTGTAAAGAAAGATCGGGATCATGCGGGTGTTGATGTATTACAGCAATCAGGATGTCCGGCTGGAAGAGATGCCCACTCCCCAGATCGGTCCGGGGGAGATCCTGATGAAGGTCGTGGCCAGCGGCATCTGCGGCAGCGACGTCATGGAGTGGTACCGGCGCGACAAGGTTCCGCTGGTGCTGGGGCATGAAGTGGCCGGAGAGGTGGTGGCCGTGGCAGATGGGGTGGACCGCTTTAAGGAGGGAGACCGGGTGGCGGTCACGCATCACGTGCCGTGCAACATTTGCCATTACTGTCTGAGCGGGCATCATACGGTCTGTGACACCCTGTTGAAGGGGACCCATTTTCATCCGGGCGGGTTTTCAGAGCTCTTGCGGGTACCGGCCATCAACGTGGACCGGGGAACCTTCGGGATTCCCGATGGGGTGTCCTATGACGCGGCCTCGTTCATGGAGCCCCTGGCGTGCGTTTTGAGGAGCCAGCGTCAGGCAGGGATTTTTCCTGGGCACACCGTGCTGGTGTTGGGGAGCGGCATATCGGGGCTTCTCCATATCGCCCTGGCCCGTGCCCTCGGCGCCGGACGGGTGGTGGCCGCCGATACCATCCCTTTTAGGCTTCATATGGCCCGCGAAATGGGCGCGGACCTGGCACTGATGGCGGATGACACGCTTGTTCACACCCTCAGGGAGGGCAACGAAGGCCTCTTGGCGGACCGGGTAATCATCTGTTTTGACGGGTTTATTTCCCTGGCACTGAGGTGTGTGGAAAAAGGCGGGGTGGTTTTGTTTTTTGCCGGGGCCGGTGAGGGTGCCACCCTCCCAGGTACCTTAAACGATCTGTTCTGGCGGACCGAGATTACGTTGACCAGCACGTATGCCGGCGCCCCTTCGGACTGTTTGACCGCGCTTAAACTCATACGGGCTCAATCGGTTCCCGTATTGAAAACCGTGACCCACCGGCTCCCCATGTCCGGAGGTCCCGAGGGGTTCCGCATGGTATCGGCGCCCGTGGAACATGACTGCCTGAAGGTCGTGATCAGGCCCCAGGAATAGGGATTTTTGAACCAGGAGGCAATCGTATATATGATCTTTAAGAGAAACATCCTGTGCATCGGCGCCGGGTATGTGGGGGGGCCGACCATGGCCATGATCGCCTGCAAATGCCCACAGTACAAGGTCACCGTGGTGGATGTGAACCCCACGCGCATCGCCCAATGGAATTCCGATGACCTTCCCATCTACGAGCCGGGTCTGGATGAGATCGTCAAGACCGCCCGGGGAAAGAACCTCTTCTTCAGCACGGATATTGAACAGGGGATCCGGGAGGCCGAGATCATCTTTGTGAGCGTGAACACCCCCACCAAGACATACGGGGCCGGTGCCGGCATGGCGGCCGATCTTCAATACTGGGAAAAGACGGCCACCCAGATCAGAGAACATGCGGATACGCCCAAGATTATTGTGGAGAAGAGCACGCTTCCGGTGAAGACGGCCCAGGCCATGCAGCGGATACTTTCCTCCGAAAACCATGGGATGCGGTTCGATGTGCTCTCGAATCCGGAATTCCTGGCCGAGGGTACGGCCATGAAGGATCTGGAAGACCCGGATCGGGTGCTCATCGGATCCGAGGAGACCCCCAGCGGGCTTAAGGCCCGCAGCATATTGACCGAGGTGTATGCCAACTGGGTGCCCAAGGAGCGGATCATCACCTCCAATATCTGGAGTTGCGAACTCTCCAAACTGGTGGCCAACGCCTTTTTGGCCCAGCGGATTTCGTCCATCAATTCCATTTCCGCGCTCTGCGAAAAAGCGGACGCGGACATAGAAGAAGTGGCCCGGGCCGTGGGAACCGACAGCCGGGTCGGAAGCAAGTTTTTGAAGGCCAGCGTAGGGTTCGGGGGATCGTGTTTCAAGAAGGACATCCTCAACCTGGTCTATATCTGTCGATACTACCAGCTCCATGAGGTGGCCGATTACTGGGAAGGTGTCGTTCGCATCAATGAGTATCAGAAGGAACGGTTTATCCTCAACATGCTGAGCAGCATGTTCAATACACTGGCCGGAAAAAAAGTCTGTCTTTTGGGGTTTGCGTTTAAGGCCGATACCGGGGATACCCGGGAGAGCCCGGCCATTTTGGTGGCCCGGCGGCTCATAGAGGAAAAGGCGAATCTGGTCATCTCCGATCCCAAGGCCCTTAAAAACGCCATGGTCGATCTGGACGGCCTCGAGGGAAAGATCGAATACGAGGCGGACCCTTATGAGGCCGCTAAAGAGTGCAACGCCATCGCCGTGATGACGGAATGGGACCTCTATGCCCGACTCGATTTTGAGCGGATTTATGCGGACATGCGCAAGCCCGCCTTCGTGTTTGACGGCAGAAACATCCTGGATCACAAGAAACTCTTTGAGCTCGGGTTCAACGTGTTTCCCATCGGCAAGCCCGCATATACTCACTTTGATCCGGAGGCCACATAAGGCATGCCCGAAAAAGCAGAAAAAATATGCGCAGAAGCAAACAAAGCCAACGAAGTTTTGTTTCTTTGTTTTCTTCGTTACCTTCTGTAAGAAAAGGAAAAACCAATGGAGCATCGTCAGACACGCATCCTGGTCACGGGCGGGGCCGGGTTTTTGGGATCTCATCTGTGTGACCGGTTGGTTGAGGCAGGACATGATGTGTTGTGTCTGGATAATTTTTTTACGGGAACCAAGGAGAATATCCGGCATCTCCTGGGAAAATCCAATTTTGAATTGATCCGTCATGACCTGGCTCACCCGGCATTCCTGGAAGTGGACCAGATCTACAACCTCGCCTGCCCGGCCTCCCCGATCCATTATCAGTACAATCCGGTCAAGACCATCAAGACCAATGTCATGGGTGCCATCCACATGTTGGGTTTGGCCAAGCGCGTCAAGGCCAAGATCCTACAGGCCTCCACCAGCGAGGTTTATGGCGACCCAACTATTCACCCTCAGCCAGAGGACTACTGGGGCCATGTCAATCCCATCGGGCTCAGGTCCTGCTATGACGAGGGCAAGCGGTGCGCCGAGACCCTGTTTTTTGACTATCACCGCCAGAACAAGGTGAACATCCGGGTGGTGCGGATCTTCAACACCTATGGCCCCCGGATGCATCCCAACGACGGGCGGGTGGTAAGCAATTTCATTGTGCAGGCTCTTGCCGATAGGGAGATCACCGTGTACGGTGACGGGTCCCAGACACGGTCCTTTTGTTATGTGGATGATATGATCGACGGGATGATCCGCATGATGGAAGGTCCGGATACATGCGTGGGGCCGCTCAATCTCGGTAATCCCCGGGAGTTTACCATCTTGGAACTGGCCCGGATGATCGTAGACATCACCGGGAGCATATCCGAAATCGTGTTCAAGCCTCTGCCCCAGGATGACCCGCTCCAGCGGCAGCCGGACATCTCCCTGGCCAAGACGAACCTGAACTGGAAGCCGACCGTGACACTCGAGACGGGCCTGCAAAAGACCATCGACTATTTCAAGGGTCCTAAATCTGGCTGAGGCCGCCGCGTTTTAAACCCCATGGCACCCACCGAGAAAACCCGGTTTCCCCTTCACGGCTGGATCGGCGTGTTGCTCATCGCCGTTTTCTGGGCATTTAACTGGTCTCTCAACGGGCTGCGCACGCATCTACTTTTTTTCCCTCTGTGGCTGGGCTATGCCCTGAGTGTGGACGGCCTGGTCTATCGGCGCAAGGGAAACTCTCTGCTGAGCCGGTCCCAGGTGCATTTTATCCTCTTGTTTGTGATTTCCATTCCGGCGTGGTGGCTCTTTGAGCTGATCAATCTGCGCACTCAGAACTGGTTCTATCTGGGACGGGAGAATTTTTCCGATCTGGAATATGCGTTCCTGTCCAGCCTCAGCTTCAGCACGGTCATGCCCGCGGTGTTCGGAACCGCCGAATGGGTGTCCGATTTCGGATGGGTGCGGCGTCTTAAAAACGGTCCGGCCTATGGCCGCACACCAGGCGAAATCCGAACCATATTTGTATTGGGGTGGCTCATGCTGGCGGCCCTTTTGTTATGGCCAAGGTACTGTTTTCCCTTTGTCTGGATGTCGGTTTGTTTTATCCTGGATCCGATCAATGTCTGGCTGGGCAAACGGTCGCTGATCGGTTATATCAGGCGCGGGAATTGGCACCCCATAGTGGCCCTGTGGGTGGGATGCCTCATCTGCGGGTTTTTCTGGGAGATGTGGAATTTTTATGCCTATCCCAAATGGGTCTACAGGGTGCCCTTTGTGGATTTTTTTCACGTCTTTGAGATGCCCATCTTGGGGTACTTGGGTTATCTCCCTTTCTCTCTAGAGTTGTTCTGTATTTATCATTTGCTGATGCCCTCGAAAGATCGTATGGTGCTGCCGGATGCGGAGCGTGTGTAAAATAGGCTCGGCAGACTCATGCTGATCTCGCGCTGAGACACCCCAGTGAAACATAAACGGAAAGGTTTCACTGGATAAATGGGGACGCAGAGAGTTAGAAGAGAGTTTGCAGAATATTTCTTTGCGTGCTCGGCGGCGGTGCGTGCGAAATGGATTGCGTTCAACACAGGGCGCCAATAGCTGTGAAACGGAGGTGCGAAATTGCAGGAATTGATTGCCGTTATTTCTTTTGTCATGTCCGTGCTGGGTGGGCTGGTGGTCATGTTTCATAAGGAAAAGGACAAGCAGACCATGGGCGCCATTGTGGCCGGTGCCTTTCTCATCTCCTTTTTCATCAATATGAACGAGAAAAACACCCTGGTCCTCCAGGCCGCCTGTTCCGTGGCATTTGCCATGGCCGTCACCGGCGGGCTGGTGGCCATGTTCGCCAACAGGGAGCACCGCCGTACCGGTGCCACCGTCACCGGCATCGTGGCCCTGGGCACGTCCCTGTTGATCCTGTTCGTGTATCTGCATTTCAGTCCTTCTTAACCGATCCTGTCTCATAAAAAGGAGCATCTCCCATGTCCACCACCAAGGCTTCGGCTCGCTGGGTCGTCAATCTTTTGTCGTTTATTCTCCTGGTCATCTTAGCCTTCACCGGCCTGATGAACTGGCTGGTCCTGCCCAAGGGGTATCAGGTTAGAGGCAGCTTTCTGGTAAGCCTCAGGCACTTTCTGACCGATATCCATGAATGGACGGCTCTCCTGTTCATAATCACCATCGCTATCCACATTGTTCTTCATTGGGGGTACATCAGGGCACATCTTAGAAAGACTGGCGGTCCCTCCTGAATGAGACAAATGGACATGAGGACCTGCCCATAGGGCGGAGCATGGAATAACTCGCTGGACTAAGGGCTCGCTCAAAAATAAGTTCACATTTTCCCATCTCAGCTTTGGGCCATTTTCGGCCGCCACTCAATCGTGAAGTCTTCGCAATAGTTCACTATTCTTGTGGCTTCACTCAATCGCGACGACCAAATCTGACCCAAATCTGATCGTCAATTCTGCGAACTTATTCTTGAGCGCGCCCTAAGGATCTCCTTGACTTTTGATATTTGTGTAATTACAATGTGCTTACTATGCTTATAAGGAGAGACTCATGAGGGCGCGCGTAATAAAAATCGGTAATTCGCAAGGTCTACGTATCCCGAAGCCCATTCTTGAACAAACAGGGATTATGGATGATGTCGAAATAGAGGTTGAAAAAAATCAAATCATCATCCGACCCGTCAAAAATGCTCGAGAGGGGTGGGATGCTGCCTTCAAAACTATGGGAAAGAAAGAAGACGACGAACCCATTATTGACGATAGCATTTCAAATGTGTGGGATGAAGAGGAATGGCAATGGTTGTTAAACGCTTTGACGTTTATTCAGTAAATCTTGATCCTACTGTTGGGTCAGAAATCCAGAAAACCAGGCCATGCTTGGTCATCTCCCCTGACGAAATGAATCGAAACATTCGAACCGTGATCATCGCTCCGATGACTTCGGCTCAAAAAGATTACCCTACTCGCGTATCCTGTACATTCAAAAATAAACAAGGGCAGATCGTATTAGATCAGGTGAGAACAATAGATAGAACGCGACTTATTAAAAAGCTCGATACTATTGACTCGAAAGCCCAACGGAGTGTTATCTCAATACTTCAGAAATTATTTTCATTTTAATATGGTCCTACCCCTAACTGGCGAGGGACCGAGAACTTTTTTTACCCGAAGGTTGGCTCAAGCTTCAGCTCCAATATGATCTCTTGGGAGACTTGCTACAGGGTTCTTCAATAGCTGTATCGCGCTCTGTATCTTATTCAATTATGAATCGACGTCTCGGAGCGTCCCGGTGGTGTGGACGTGTGAAAGAAGAGTAACCGTGAGTGCCCCGATAATTGGCGGTGATACCAGTCCCTATGATATATAGTGAGCATTTTATTAGCCCTCCTTTCAACTTAGTACCATCATGGTCATATGCTACCCATTGCGCTATAGTGCAGTTGTTGTACGTTCCTGAAAATGAGGATGAGCCAAAATCGTTTAGATTAACAAAAAAATTGGGGTCGTAGCGCTGATGTGATTTAGCGATGCGAAAATCTCTGTTGAATAAGATACGGAGCGCGATACAGCTATTGAAGAACCCTGTAGCAAGTCTCCCAAGAGATCATATTGGAGCTGAAGCTTGA
>JARRPY010000068.1:0-16905 GCA_037382425.1 Deltaproteobacteria bacterium | reverse complement strand
CGCTCAAATCATTGGCCCTACAACATCCAGCCTTTAAAACTCATGATGTGAAGCCAGCCCAAAATAATGGTGTCGATTTTGGGCCTCAGTGATTTTCCAGGTTACGTGCATTTATATGGCATTCAACTGGCTGAATTTATTATAATATACCAAATCAATCATTCACCTTATGAAAATGAAATTGATGACTTGGGTAATATAGATAATCTTGAAATATGCGAAAATCGTCTCTGAAGGGAATCGCCACCACATATAGTGGCGTTTGATGGGTTTCTCAGGTGGTAGCGATGTGGGACGTACGTGGCTATATGCCAACCTGACGCTCACCTGAGTTATCAAAATGTACTACCAACCAAACTATCCTAAAGAATCGTTCATAAAAAGAGCCTGGCAGACGAATCGTTGACCCCCAGACACTTTTTTAATTTGTGGATTCGAGTGGTTGATCCCTTCTTCAATTTCTTAGAGATAGGTTTGGTATCCTTTAATGGGCCGATTTTTAAGGTTTCTGATGCAAGTCGTAACCCAATGAGGGTATCGAAATCAGAGGTATGGCAATATTCAAAAAAAGAAATACTGAATCAGAAAAATTGAAGCTCACTTCAGCCCAGCCTCGCGCAAGGCGTTAATGTATTTATCTTGTTGCGATCGATTCTTATAAGCGGAAAGAGTCTTTGCATAAGCATCCAGTGAAAATTTTGGATTTATCCGGAGGACTTCTGCAGCTTCAGCGCGGGCCTCCTTCCATAGGCCCATCCTACTGTATGTATTCGCCAGAAGAATATGGGCAATAATGTTATTAGGGGCGATCTGAATTGCCTTCTTTTCTGCCAAAACCGCCTCATCATACCTACCCACAAGCATGAGGGCGGCGCCGTAGGTATGATATATATAGGATGGACCAAAAGGGTTGAGGCGGATTGCTTTTTCGTATATCGGAATGGCTTCTTCCGGCCTGCCTGCATACCTTAGAGCATTGGCTAAAACGCTAAGGACAAGCGTCCCGCCGGGGTTGAGGGCCACAGCCCGTTCCCCCTCAGCGATCGCCTTGTCCCACTCCCTTTTAAGGGGATAGATCGCACCCAATACGGCGTGAGCATCGGCTATGGAATCATCCATGGCAAGGGCCTTTTTGGCCATTTCTATCCCTTTATCAAGCGTCTCCTGAGGGGACTTCGTGTTCATCAGCCAATAATCATTGTGGTAGATCCAACCGAGGTTAAGATAACCTATTGGATTCTCCGGACACATAGAAATAGCCTCTTCTGTCATCCGCCGGGCCAAGTTGACATCCTCGATATTCCAATGCCATTGGAGACTAGACGCTTCCGTTAACTTCAGATAGCAATCGAGCCCTTTCCTCCCTTTGTAATATTTTTCAAGACTCCAGACCTGCCCACCCTCTTTCAACTTCATCTTGATGGACTCCAAGATCTTAATGGTGATCTCATCTTGCAAGGCAATGATGTCTTTCAGATGACGATCATAATGCTCTGCCCAAAGGTATTTCCCTGTGAGAGCGTCGATGAACTGGGCATTAACCCGGATGCGGTCGCCCGACCACTGAACACTGCCTTGCAGCACATAGCGAACACCCATCTCTTCGCTCACCTGCTTGACCTTCACTTGCTTGCCCTTGTATGTGAACGTTGAGTCCCGGGCGATCACAAAGACCGTGGGGAGGCTGGCCAGTGAGTTAATGATGTTCTCAGTGATCCCGTCGCTTAGGTAGTCCTTTGTAGGATCGCCACTGATGTTGGCAAAAGGAAGCACCGCGATGGACGGCTTGTCTGGCAGTGGCAAAGCCATCTTCTCCTTGGAGGCAGGTTCAATTCCCGGCGCACGCCAATAGAAGTTCCAGATCGCCCAAGCTCCAGCTAAAAGAACCAGAACCGCTACAGCAACAAAAGCCGCCTTCTTCCACATCCTTAGTCTTTTTTTGTCTTCCCCCGTTGCCGGAACCGAGGCCTCGGGACCAATTCGCATTCGATACACCCTGATCGGTTCCTTGATGTTCTTCACGGTATGTTCGCCCATCGGCTCATATCTCAAATACAGCTTGTTCTTGATATTGTCGTACACAGTACCGGAAATGCAGATCCCTCCGCCCTCAGCCAGACCCTCCACCCTGGCGGCAATATTGACACCATCACCATAAATCCGCTCTCCTTCCGCCACCACATCGCCAAGGTTGATCCCGATACGAAATATCATCTTCTGGTTGTCAGGGAGTTCATCGTTCCTGAACTTGAGTTCCTCTTGGATCTCTACAGCACAGCGCACTGCATCCACCACGCTTCCAAATTCAGCCAGAAGGTTGTCTCCAGTGGAATCCACCACCCTCCCCCTGTGTTTCTGAATAAGTGTGGACATCAGCTCTCGATAGGCAGTCAGTGTCCGGATGGTAGAATCCTCGTCCTCTCCCATCATCTGGCTGTAACCTTGGACATCCGCACTGAGGATAGCAGTGAGCTTACGTTTGAATTCTTCAGCGGCCATGGGATCACCTCCCCTGAAACCAAAAAACCTCCGAGTGAATATACATATCCACTGGAGGTCTAAATTTCGCCACCCTCTGGAGCCATGAAACCATGATTTCCTCCCAGAAGGTTGGGGTTGTGCTGTTGGGTTGCCTGACTTGTCCTAAATGAATGAAACTTTATATGATTAGAGCCCAAAGAGGGACAGATGTCAAGGCGAATCGACTTTTAGCAACTTCTATCGGGATTGTCCTTCAATTGCCGTGTGTGGAATGAGTGACACGAAATCTAAGTGACAGGAAATCTCATAGATCTTCTTGAAATCCCACAGTTTCTGAGTCACCGAAAACCTGAGATATGCCTACGATTTCCCAGCCGGGCGTTTAAATGCTGAAGCCATACCATGAATCCTGGCAACCACTACATGTGGTAGTCGCTCTGCTTTCGGTTCATTAAGTCGCGGGTGAATGATTCGTGCATAAAAATAGCGTCCAAGTTTTTGATATCATTAAACCATACCAAGCCAAACCTTGACGGGGCAATATGTGAACGTCACCCATAGCAAGGGGTTAGGTCTGCGCTTGATTTACCTTCCGGTTTTAACCTTTAGATTTTCTTCCGGCGCTATGCTCTACAGCCAAAAACGGACTTGGGGAACCCCGCAGCAAACGTGCTTGCAAGCAACGGCGAGGACGCCCACCGTAGATCTTCAATACGTTCGATTTGCTTTTTGTAACCGGTTCCCCCTACTTCCTTTTTAGGAGCCTTTTCATCCGCTCGGCCATCTCATTGGCGGACACATAAGATTCGATCCGGAGGGGTTTTACTTCCTTTCCTTTCGAATCAAAAAACAAAATGGTGGGGACCCCTCGTATCCGGTAACGGGTCTGAAGTGCTTTTTGTTGGGGATGTTTGGTGGTCAAATTCACCCGCATGTTGAGGAAGTTTTTGCTCAGTTTGACCACTTCAGGGTCGGTGAATACCTCCCGATCCAGGGCCTTGCACGGGCCGCACCAGTTCGCATAGAAATCGAGTATGACCGGCTTTTTCGCTTTCGTGGTTTCTGTCAAAAGCGAACGTTCATAGGGGATCCATTGAATCCCCTCCCCCGGGGTGCCATGGAGGAGGAACAGGGGCACCGCAAAGGCCGCGACGATACAGAGGCCGCCCACCACTCTCTTGATACGGCCAAACACGGCGGAAGCGGTTTCGCTCTTATCCAGCCAGCCCAGGTGGAGTCCTGCGGCCAGTAAAATGGCACCGAAAATGCCCTGTCTCAAAAACGGTGAGGCCAGGAGGGGCTGAAGGAGATATGCGGCCATTCCGATGAGCACCCACCCGAGGGCCTTTCTGATCCACACCATCCATACCCCGGAGACAGGGAGCCTCTTGACCGTACCGGAAAAGACCGCCAGCACGGCAAGGGGAAGACCCATGCCGATACTCAACACGAAGAAATATAAGAACCCCAAAAAGGGATCCCCTTTTTGCCCCACATAGGTCAGGAGTCCCAGAATGAATGGGCCGAGACAGGGGGCGGCCACGATCCCCAGGGTCAGGCCCATGAAGAAGGTGCCGAAATACCCGCCGAACTGCTTTGCCGCCAGACCGGTGAGGCCTGTGGGGAGCTTCAGTTCCCAGAGACCGAAAAAACTGAGAGCCAGCATCACCAAAATAGCGGCCACTCCCATCAGTACAAAGGGATTCTGGAGGATAGAGCCCAAGAGGGTGCCGGAAAGGCTCGCCGCAAGGCCCAGGATGGAGTTGGTCACGGCCAGCCCCAGGATATAAAGAATCCCGTGAAGTATGGTGTTGCCGCCCATTTGGCTGGCGCGGCCGCAGAAATAGGATACGGTAATGGGGATGAGGGGATAAATGCAGGGGGTCAAATTCAGGGCCAGTCCGCCCAGAAACACCCCCAGGAGGGCCAGCCACAGACCGGCACTGAATTTACCGGCCAGCATTTGACCTTCGGTGAGGGGGACCTGGCCGTTCCGAGCGGGTGATAGGGTCTGCTTTTCAAACACCGCCTGGTTCAAATGCGTGATCTTTTCACCTGGCGGGACCACCGACACCCGAAAGGAAATGGGTCGATCGTTAAAGTGGCCCGAACCGTGAAGTTCCCCGAATAGACCGCTACAGGGTCCTTGGCGAAGGAAAAGGTTTTCTCCTGGGGCGGGGGGAACGCGATCCTCTTAATCTCTATCCCTTCTGGACCCTCCAGTGTCAGCGAGGTGGGGAACAGGCCGCTCTGACCCGCGTGGGTACCGTGGATATACCAGGGGCGCTTGATGTGAATGGAAAACAAGATGGGGTATTCACCCGGCGCAACGTACCCGTCCTGGGACTGCATCACCTCCACCCGCGCCACATCCGCCAGAGCGGGGAGCGAGAGAAAAGAAATGCCGATCAACAAGATGAGGGCGAGCACATAGGCGGACCCCATCCGACCTTGGTTCTCTAATAACACGCGTCTTCCTCCAGCCCGATTTACTTGCCGCCGGTGCCGGCAGGGGCCCCCTCCATTCGCGTGAAGGCCCGCATGCGGGGGATGGGCCGGTAGACTTTCTTGAGGCTGTCATAAAAATCGAAGTCATCGTCTTCCGCCTCCACCTCATACCGGATATCCACCTGATAGAGTAGGCATAACTGCTCCTCCGCATTGGATGCCTGAAACAACGGGATGCCCGACGGCGCCCAGATCCCGGAACTGCCCCAGAAGTTGTAATCGCCGCTGAATGCCCACCGAGTTGCAGGCCAGCATCCATATCTGGTTGGTGGCGGCCCGGGCCGCGGCCATGAGGTTCCACTGATACCCATAGTACTGGCCTGTGCGCACGTTCATCATGGGATAGGCCCGCACCGCAGGTCCCCGCCAGCTGGCCAATTCAATAACGCCGTCCACCCGGTTGATCATGCCATAGGTTTCATACAGCTGGGAGAAGCACATGTCGTAGCAGGTGGTGAAGCCGAACCGGCCCCAGGGCGTCTCGACCACCAGCACGTCATCCTGGCCGGACTGCTCATAGATATTTTCGATCCCGGGCAGGAATGTCTTGTCGTATATGCGGGAGGCCTCATTCTTGGCGAAATCTTCACAATCAAAATTCTTATCCACCACATAGGTAGAGTTCAACAGCTTGTTATCGGGGCCGGCATTCGGCGAGGGGTTGGCTGGATTCGTCCTGAGGGCGTTAAAGATAATGTACTGCAATTGATCATCCAGTTTGGCCTTCAATTGCTTGAGCCAGTCTATGTGATTGCTAAGCGCCCCTTTGTTCATGTAGGCCCAGCACTCCGCATACCCGTCAGGATTGTACGCCCCCTTGCGCTTATCCCAGTTGGGATCGGCCCAGAAATATCCGGTGAGGGAGAATTCAGGAAAGAGCACCATATTGGCCCTCTTTTCCTTGGCCAGGTCCACAATCCTGAGGATATGGGCCTTATTTTCTTCAATACTGGTCCCGGCCGCCATATCCGCCTCTGTCATGGATACCCGGTTATGGATGTTGGCCACCGCCAGATTCAGACCCCCCTTGTTTTTGGAACAGATTCTCTCAATGACCGTCGGTTCACCTGCCCAGGCCGGGATAGTGGATCCGATCAGAAATATGGCGCATAGGAGAAGCACCATCGGCTCAAAGACCGAACGGATATTTCCATCAAGAAATCTCATCGCGGGTCTTCTTTTCTGAACACCTGTTTCTCTTTGCTTCATAACGATCCTTTCCTAAAGTCCTAAACGTCCGCTGTTTTAGGTTTTATTGGCCGGGTCGCGCGGTGCCTGAACCGTCCCTGACTTCTCGTACAAGGGCCGGCAATGGGTCTCTTTTGAAAAAAGGGCCATGAGCAAGGCCATGGATACGAGGCCGATCATGGTGGATAACGCGATGCGGTAGTCTCCTACACTGGGCATTGCACTGCCGGCCAGCCCATCCAGGATGGTCCCCACACCCGGCTGAAAGATGGCGCTGCTGGCCACCGAGCAGGTATTGACAAATCCCACGGACACCCCTGCCGATCCAGGGGGCCGCACATCATTGGCCAAGGCGAATGCCACCACATAGGCACTGCACATAAATCCCTGTACAATCAATAGGGTGTATAGAATGGGAAGCGGCATGACCGGTCCGTAAATAACAAAAGCCAGAACCGCTGTCGCGATGATCCCCGCCCCCAACATGGGCATCTTGCGGCCCTTGATTTTGTCCGAGAACCAGCCGAAGAAGAAACTCCCGGGAATACCCCCCACGAAGAGCATGGACATGGCGCCTTCGGCCTGGACCTTGGTGATCCCGTAATACTGAACCAGGAAGTCCGCTCCCCACAGGGCTCCGAAAACAAAGTAGATGGCATTCATCCCGGATACGTAAGCGCCGCACCTCCAGGTTTGCCCGCTGGAGAATACATGCTTGAGGTCGGAGAGCGTCTTGTGCGCTCCCCGGTTTCGTTCGGGATGGTCTTCCCAGCGGATGGCGCGAGCCGGGTGATCGCGCACCACAAAGATAATCAACGCCGCCAGTCCCATGCCGATAACGGCCAAGATCCAAATGGTGGTACGCCATCCAAAGGCCCCCACCGTGGCGGATAGAGGGGCCTCACCGCTGATGCCGCCGACCATGCCGATCAGGGACGTCAACCCCACGAGGGTGGCGAAATACTCATGTGGAAACCAGTTGGAGATGAGCTTGAGACACGATACAAAAGAGAAGGCCGTTCCCGCACCGATCATGAGGCGGGCCATTTCTGCGGAGAGAGGACTGTCGGCCACGGCCAGCAGGATATTCCCGGCAACAGCCACGGATGCGGCCACGATGAGGGGCCTATGGGGACCGAAATGGTCTCCGATCAATCCCACAGGGATTTGCATGATCCCATAGGAATAGAAATAGAACCCCGCGATAATTCCCAATCTGTGGCGATGGCCCAGATAAACCATGCCAAGATGGACCCGTGGCCGTGCTTTTTCGCCATCGTGGTCATATGCCCCTCCTTTCTATTATCTCCACGATAATCCGCTAATGGTTTAAGGACCTTAACTGACTGGGCCGATAAAGTCAAACGAGGGTCTGAATCGACGGCTGCGGACCGTCACTTGCTATAAACCAGAGTTTGATGGTATATAACGTTTACCAGTTAGATAGACGATGGGCACTTGATAACCATCCGGAGTGAAAGGAGACATTGCCTATGAACGTATCGAACCTCATCAGACGCCATGTGGAAAAGCATCCCGAAAAGACCGCCATCATATTCGGCGATCGGCACGTCTCTTATGGCGAACTGGATCAGGCCATCAATCGAGCCGCCAAGGGAATCACCGAGATGGGCCTGAGACGGGGGGATGTCCTATCCCTCTTTCTGCCGAGCATTCCGGAGTTGATTATTGCCTATCTCGGCACGGTCAGGGCGGGGGTCACCCTGAACCTGGTTAATGCCATGCTTCAGAAGACCGAAGTGGCCTATATCCTCAACGATTGTCAGTCAAAGGCGGTTCTGGCGGACGCGGCAAGGCTCCCCATCATAGAAGCGGTTCGGCCCGAGGTGGGTTCGCTTTCTCTTGTCATGCTTCTCGAGGAAGGGAGAAATTATCCCAGCTTTCGGACCATGCTGAACCAAGAGAGCGGATCATTTAAGGCGCCTGAAACCAAGGGAAGCGATCTCTGCCACCTGATGTATACCTCGGGAACCACGGGCTGGCCCAAAGGGGTCATGGCCACCCATCTCAATATCTGGCACAACGCCTCGGAATTCGGCAAGGTCCATTTCACCCCGGATGACACCATCATGGTGGCCACCCCTATCTTTCACTGCTGGGGGCTGATTAACGGGACCTTCGGCATGCTGTCCACCGGGGGAACGGTCATCACCGTGGAGCGGTTCTTCCCGGAACCGACCCTGGACGCCATCGAACGCCTCAAACCGACGGTGTTTATCGGTGTTCCCCCCATGTACAATCTCTTTTTAAAGCAGCCGGATCTTGAAAAGCGCGACATCAGCTCCGTCGTCTTCTGTCTCTCCGCTGCGACGAAGATGCCGGAGAATCTGATCCGGCAGGTGGAAGACAAACTGAAGTGGCGATACGCCGAAGCCTGGGGACTGACCGAGGTGTCCTGTGTGGGTGCCACCGCTCCCTATCGGGAAACCCGCATCGGGTCCTGCGGAAGGGGCATGGATGATGCCGAGATGAAAGTGGTTGATGAGAAAGGCAATACCTTGCCGCCCGGACAGGAGGGGGAGCTGTGCGTCAAAGGCACCTGCGTTACCAACGGCTATCTCAACAAACCCGAGGTGACCGCGGATGTCTTCGACGCCGAGGGGTGGTTCCATTCCGGGGATGTGGCCTACTTGGATGAGGATGGATACGCCTACATCGTGGATCGGAAAAAGGACATGATCAACGTGGGTGGGGAAAAGGTGTTCCCTTCGGAGGTGGAGGACATGATGATCAATCATCCCAAAATCCGGGACATGGTGATCGTGGGCATACCCGATGAGTTGAAAGGGGAGGCACCCAAGGCGTTCGTCCAACTGAACGAGGGCGACAGCATGACCCTGGAGGAGTTGCGGGCCTATTGCAAACCGCTGATGGCCCCCTATAAGGTGCCGGTGGCCCTGGAATTTGTGGATGAAATCCCCCGATCCGCTGCAGGGAAGGCGCTGAGGAAGCAGTTGAGAGACAAAGAGTGGGGATAATCGCACATTAAACCATAACAGACAAGGAGTGATGGCATGGCTTATGAGCATATCCTGTACGAGACCAAAGAGAGAATCGGCACAATGACGCTGAATCGACCGGAGAAGCGCAACGCCTTGGGCAAGGCATTTGAGGCGGAGATGGCAGACTGCCTGAAAATGGCCAGGGATAAGCGAGAGGTGAAGGTGATTATCATCAAGGCAGCCGGCCCGGTGTTCTGTTCCGGACACGACAAGAATGAAATCCTCCATCAACCGATCACGGACGTCCGGCAGCTGTTTCAGACCTGTATCGACTTCTTTGATTTGATGCGATCCATCCCGCAACCCATCATTGCTCAGGTCCACGGCATCGCCATGGCAGGCGGATGCCACCTCGTGGCCGGTTGTGATCTGGTGGTGGCGGCCGAAAAAGGGGCCCAGTTCGGGATGACCGGCGTCAAGATCGGGTACAACTGCTCCTCACCAACGGTGGCGGTGAGCCGGGCCATCGGTCAGAAGAAATGTCTCGAAATGCTCTTCACCGGCAACCTCATCAGTGCCCAGGAGGCCCTAACCTATGGGCTGGTCAACCGTGTGGTGCCGGACGACCGACTCGAGGCGGAGACGTGGGCTCTGGCCAAGGAAATCAGCCAGCACAGCCTCACGGTCCTGGGAATTTCCAAGCAGCACTTCTATCAGCAGATTGATATGCCCGAGCGCCAGGCCTATCACCATGCCAAGGAATTGATGGCCTCCCAGGCGGTCTGGCCGGACGGCATCGAGGGAATGGTGGCCTTTAACGAGAAACGGCCGCCGGTATGGGAGGAAGGGTGATCGAGCCATCAGGTTTCAGGTCCCAGGTGTCAGGCAAAAAAATGACGGATCGGAGTCGCCGGCCGCTCTATTGACGACCGCTATGGCATCGATTCCGCTATGGACACGGTGCGGTTACCCAGCATATTGACATAGGATCCCAGTTCATTGTCGTACCACCCGTAGATCACGGCCTGGGTGATGGTGATCCGCGCCTCTCCCGCCGGGGGGGCGCCTTCAGCACCGTCGGGAGAGCCGCCGGTATTGCCGGTGGATTGCGGCGTCCAGGAACAGAGCTTTTGAAGGTCGATGTTGACATCGGCACTTCGGGTGTGGGTTTCCTTGGACTCGATAACGGTGGCGGCCCGGGGGAAACCGATAATGTCCGACGACGTGTTCTGTTGCTCGGAGAAATTGAGATAGCCCCTGGCGTCGTTTGACGCCGCCGTCTTGTAGATCTCGTTAATGGTCTCCCTTCGAATAGGCGCCATGGCGGGATCTTCCTGCAGGTTCACCACCAGGATGACCAGGGATCCCGTCCCTGTGGGAATCCGAACCGACTCTGCAATAAATCCAATCTGTTTCATCTCCGGGATGACCAGCGCCAGGGTATCTGCGGCCCCCGTGGACGTCAGGATAATGTTGTTGAGGATGCTTCGATTTTTCCTGAGATCCGTGGCCCCGGATTTGGGCATTCTGTCGAGGACGGCCTGAGATCCAGTGGCCGCATGAACCGTGGCCATGGAAGCCGTAAGAATCCGTCTCGGGCCGTAAACGTCCATGAGCGGTTTCATCATATGGGCGAGACAGGTGGTGGTACATGAGGCATTGGAGACGATAGAGTGGGTCCTGGGATCATAATCATTTTCGTTGATGCCCATCACCGTGGTGACGGCATCGTGCGGCATGGATTGGGCCTTGTCTTTGATCTTGAAGGGCGCCGACAGGATCACCTTTTCCGCACCCGCTTCCAGATGCCCCCGGAGGGCCCCTTGGGGAGTTTCCGCCGGCAGTGTGGGATCCAGAAATTGCCCGGTGGTATCCACCACGAGAGGGACGCCCGCCGCGGCCCAGTTGATGTCCTTTGGGTTCCGCGCCGCTCTTAAAACCTCGATTCGGACCCCGTCCACGGTGATACAGCCGGAGGCCTCATCCACCGCCTCTATCACCGGTTTGGCATAATGCCCGTGTAAGTAGGCCGCCAGAGAGCCATAAGTGGAATCCCGCTCCAGATAGTGTGCCAGGTCCCCCAGGGACGTTCCCACCTCTCTCCCCACATTCACCACCACTTCCTCAAAGTACTTCCGGGCTACATGATGCCACACGGTCAGCTTTCCGATCCTCCCGAGTCCGTTAATCCCCAGCTTGAACGGTGCAATACCGTGGTTTTCAGACGTCGTCATGATATCACCCCTCCCTGAGTGTATTGATTTTCAACTGTCCCAAATATACAGACCCCTCGGCGCCGTCAATGCTGATCCAGTCCCCGGAACGAAGCCCGTTCCGGTCAAAGGCACAACGCCTCTCCTTTTCAGCGCATATCAGGTTCGGACAACCCACCACGCAGGTCTTATCCAACCGGTGGGCCACTATGGCGGCGTGCGAAGTGGATCCGCCGCGTGCCGTTAAAAGACCATCCGCTTCATAGATCTCCTGGATGTCGTCGGGCACGGTATCGTTCCTCAACAGGATGAGCGCGGTACCCGGCTCCTTTTGACGCCACTTATGGATCTCCTCGAGGCTGAACACCACCCGTCCGCTCATGGCACCGCCGCTGACCCCGATGCCGTGGCCGATGAACGCCATTGTGTCTTCGGACGACGTATCAAACGAGTACACCACGCGCCGCTCCCGAATAGACATCTCCCGGGTCTGAAGGAAATAGAGCTGCTCGGCTCCGGGTCCCTCAAAGGTAAACTCCATCTCCTGGGGGCTCCATTTTTCTTCGTATATGAGCGCCTTTGCCCAGTTCCTCAGGGACCTGTAAATCTCGGGATAGAGGGCCTCGAGGGAGGTCGCCTTCGAGCGGTTTTCGATTTCCGCCTGCCCCTGGGATATGGGAAGGGTCTTGACCAGACCCGAGACCACGTCTTCCCCTTGATTTCCACGGGTGAAATCCCCCCACAGCATTAACATATCACCCGACCATCTGGGGTTGTGGGTGAAAAAGACGCCCGCACCCGAATGGGGCGAGGAATTGCCGAATACCATGGACTGGACCGTCACCGCCGTTCCCCAGTCATCCGAGATGGCCATGATTGCACGGTATGCCCGTGCCTTGGAGAAATCCCATGAGTCAAACACCTTTCCGATGGCCACGTACAGTTGATCCAGTGGATCTTCAACAATGTGGATCCCATTATCCTGAAGCAGCGTCTTATAGGCCATGGCCACTTCCCGCATGTTTTCCCCTGAAAAATCCCGCTTATAGAACAATCCCAACTGCTGTTTGTATTGATCGATGATGGCATCGAAATCGTCCCGGGATAGGCCGAAGGACATGCCGTAGGATTGAAGGAACCGACGATAGGTGTCCCAACCGAACCATTTATTTCCGGTCTGGCCGATGAGACCCTCGACGATCCTTTCGTTGATCCCCACATTCAGGAAGGTGCTCATCATGCCGGGCTGGGAGACAGACGATCCACTCCGCACCGACAGGAGCAAGGGATTTTTAGGGTCGCCGAATGATTTCCCCGTGATCCGGTTGATGTGGGATACCTCGACGCTCACCTGATCCTGGAAGTTCTTTTTGGCCGGCGGATACGTATCGATGACCTCACGACACCGAAACACCTCGGTGGTAACGATGAAGCCGGGCGGCACAGGGAGACCCAGACCCTCCATTTTCACCAGATTAAACGCCTTATTGCCCAGATGGATAATATCCGAAAGCCCCTTTTTCACTCGGGTGGTGCGGGTAATGGCCTTTTGAGGATCGTAACTCAGGAGCAATTTGACGCGTTCCTTGGGGAGCTTGTGAGACTGGTCGAATAGGGTATGGAGAATACGACCTAGGAAGAGGTCCAATTGCTGCAGGACGGGCGCAGAGGCGATGCGATCGCGCAGAAACATCTCCGTTATGCGATGAATATGTTTTTCCGGATCTTCTTGGGTGTCGGCGGTACGGTACTTGGGTAGGAGGGTTTCCATGGGAATTTGGTCGATGATTTTACGCAGGTTCTCCTGATGAATATTGTTGAAATAATCGTGCACGATATTCCCCACTGCGCGGGAAAGTCCCCGAAAAATATCGAGGTACTGGGTTGGGGAAAAGCCCCTGATCTCCAGGGACTTGGCCAGTAGGTCCAAATGGCGCTGTAATTCTATGGAATAAATACCGTCCATTTTCAGCGTCCGCTCAAATAAACGCAGGTCATTGAGGATCTGGGAAAAGGTGGCCTTTGTGATGACCGTGAGGTCGATTCCATGGACCATCTCCTCAAACAGGGTATTCACGAGGGACTCCAGCCGGAAGGTCAGTCCGAGCGCCTCGAATTTCAACTCGTGGTAACTCCCGTACATAGACGGGATGTCCACTGTAAAATGCCGTTTTCGATAGATATCCTCTCTCACCTCATAGCTCTCCTCCGAAAGGATAATCTCCTTGAGGTCTTCCAAGTAATCCAGCACGCCCGAAAGCCGATCAGCCGTCTCTCGCCTATCCAGGATCTTCTTAAGCCGGCTGAAATCGGGCAACCCACTCGCGCGCAACTGGGGGAGGTATCCGTTTATATCGATGACGTCCGTGTGGTATTTCTGAAAGAGGAGCTTATAGAGTCTGATCATGAGCCGGGCGCGCTCGACATCGACATCAGACGCATTGGATACCGTTGATATGAGACCCTCCAAGGACGCTGCTTCGATCTTTAGAAGCGCTTGGATATCGGTTACACCTCCCGCTTGAAAGAGTTGTGTCATGATCTCCCGCACCCCGTCCACATAAGGCCCACGGCTTTCGATCTCGTCATAGACATGCGGTGGGAGATGAGGGGCCAGCACCGCCTTGTCACCTGTCTGCCAGAAGGTAAGGGCCGCTTCCATCAACAGAACGATCTGATTGCTGCTCTCCACATGACTCTGCTTGCGGATAAAATGGGAGAGGGGATCGTTTCTCAGACATACCTCATCAATTCGGGTCGAAATCTCTCTCAGCTCTCCCTCGGCGCCGATGTCGCTATAGAACACCGGCAACAGCCGAGCCAACTGTTTGATCAGGTTAAAGACGGGGGCCATTTCACTGTTTAACAACCGAGTGACATCCCGCGGAAAGACGTCCGTATCCTTGATCAACACACCGCCCAAGGAGAGGTTGATGATCAAGGAGGAGATGAGTCTTTTGGACCACTTGGGATTCTGCTCGATCAACTGAAGCCAGACCCTGATATTCTGAAGATGGGCTGCGTTGGCACGGATCTGCCAATCATCTCCGATCCCTCTAATTTCAGGGGTCTGGAATCCCAGCGACACAATGCCGTCTATGAAAAAATCGACCAACTCGCTTTCATCGGTTTTATATACCGCCTTTCCCATGTTCAGGACCACATTCAAGGCGGTCTCCGGAAACTTCGCCATGTGGTTTCCGAGCGTGTCGAAGATTTTACCCAATAGCCGCTGCACCTCCCGGACCGCCTCATTTTCGATCACCCCAGAGAGGCTTCTGTTAATGTCCCGCAAGGCCTCTTCATGAACGGCAAAAAGACCGTCGGTGTTCATGATGTTTAACAGGGCCACCAGCTTGAGGTGCTGTCCAACACCTCTGTCTTCGGCCGATGTCAGGAGCTTTTGGGGGATTTCATGATATGCACGGATAATCTGACCGAAGCCGGGGAGTGCGGTGAATTGATCGAGTCGTTTTAGCGGGTCTTTTGACCCGTCTTGAATGATGCCGCTCAAGGCTTCTTGATACGCATCAACTGCCTGTGAGATACCTCTCTGAGGGCATCGTTGATCTGGGGTTCGTCCACCTTGGCATCGTGGAGATCTTCAAACCATGACCATGGATCCGCCTGCTTCAACCAGTAGCCGTAGGTGTATTGAAGCGCGTGTTCCAGGAGCCTGTTCAACGCGAGGATATCCGCCACTGTCTCCTGGGATCGAAGGGTGTTCAGGACATCCCCGGCCAATGAGGTCAACTGATAGAAGCTGGTCACAAACAGATGGAAGATGTCCTCCGGACATTGCCGGATCCTGTCAAAGACATATGTCAAGAGGGGAGAGAAGCTCGAAAGGTCGTCTTCCGCATTTCTCACAATATGTTGGATAAAGAAAAGGAGGTTATCGGCGGCATCTCTTTTCACGTCCCACGTTCTGGCGGATTCCACTGCCTGAAAAAAGATATCCGCATAGAGCCGGGCCGCCTCAGGGCCTCTGGGATGCGCCTTTAATACGTGAAAATAGTTCAGCGCGTAGGACCGGCTCTCCTTCACGATGTATCCCCAGTTCCGGTAGGGATGGCAGATCTCTTCGAGGAGGACCTGCAGACCGTCTTTGACGCCATGGTACCGATCCATGACCTCCAGGAGGATATGATACCGATCGTCTACGGTGACATCGACCCGCGTGCTTTCCAGATTGACCTGAAGGGCCTCGGATTTCATGGATCCATCGCTCCTGATTCAGGTTCACCGTGCCGCTATGGAAGGTACTGATGAAGACCTTTTTTATCATACCGCATCCGCAGGGTCCAGGTCCACCCTAGAGCGCATTTTCCGGTCAGAGCTCTTTTCGAACGAAGTCTGTGCACGCCTGCGTGAATTTTACCAGGTTTTGGAGTTTCTCCCGCGCCTTTCCCGAATCTATGGCCTCCCGGGCTCGCTCGATCCCCTCCTCGAAGGTCTTATCCAGGCCGCTGGCCATAAATGCCGCCGAGGCATTCAACAGGACCATGTCCCGCTTTGCCCCCTTTTCTCCATCCAGGAGATCCCGAATGATCCGGGCGTTTCCTCTCGCGTTTCCCCCGCGAATGGCCTCAGAGGCCGCCGTCTTGAATCCGAAGTCCTCCGGCCTCATGTCATAGGTCCTGATCTCCCCTTCCTTGAGATGGGAGATGCGGGTGGGACCGCAGATACTGATCTCATCAAAGGTCCCTTGGCCGCAGACCACCATCGCCTCCCGGGTACCGAGGCGGTGGAGCACGGTGGCCATGGTCGAGGTCAGTTCCGGCTCATAGACCCCCAACACCTGAACCGAGGCCCCTGCCGGATTGGTCAGGGGACCCACCAGGTTGAAGATGGTCCGGATCCCGATCTCCTGCCTCGGACGGGCCGCATGCTTCATGGCCCCATGATAGAGGGGAGAATATAGAAACCCGATCCCGATCTCGCGGACACAGGTTTCCACATCGGACTGGTTAATATCCAGTTTGACCCCGAGATGCTCGAGTACGTCCGCACTCCCGCACAGGCTGGAAACCGCCCGGTTTCCATGTTTGGCCACCTTTACGCCGCCCCCGGCCGCCACAAATGCCGTGGCCGTGGAGACATTAAAGGTCTGAGTGCCGTCCCCACCCGTACCGCACGTGTCCAAAATGGTCTCGTCGTCCACATTGATTTCATCCCGATCAATGCTGACCAAGTGATTATTGACGTTTACCTGAACGGCCTCGGCGCGGATGGCCCGGGCAGCTCCCGTGATTTCATCCACGGTCTCCCCCTTCAGTCTCAAGGCAGTCAGAAATGCGCCGATCTGGGCAGCGGAGGCGTTTCCGGACAATATCTCCGACATGGTCGTTTTCATTTCCGTCTCTGTCAGGTCTGACCCATTCACCACCGTCGCAATTGCTTTTTTAATCATGCGTGTTTCCTCCCTCTCATTCATGTCATTCGTCATTTTTGGTTACTTTACCTACTAACCCACCACATGCCTTGTGAGGGCCTTTTCCAAAACACCACAAAAAAAGGCCGTGGGGTAAAGCCCCACGGCCTTTCTAAAA
>JARRPY010000067.1:0-29101 GCA_037382425.1 Deltaproteobacteria bacterium | reverse complement strand
GGCCGCGCGCGCGGCAGGGGCCGCGGAAGTGATCGACAAGAGCAGGGAGAACTTGTGGGCCCGCGCCGGACAGATCCGTCCTGAG
The DNA here is from genome assembly GCA_037382425.1 of Deltaproteobacteria bacterium. Taxonomy (GTDB): domain Bacteria; phylum Desulfobacterota; class DSM-4660; order Desulfatiglandales; family Desulfatiglandaceae; genus JAIPDZ01. Next base: position 29,016 of record JARRPY010000067.1, on the reverse strand, counting down.
GGGTATGACGTCATCCTGGACGCCAATGGCGCGGCCACACTGAAAGGATCCTTTCGCCACCTGAGTCCGGGCGGGCGCCTGTTGATCTACGGATTCGCCTCCATGTTTTCCCATTCCGGCCGAAAGAACCCGCTCAAACTCCTCTGGTATTATCTTCGGACGCCCCGCTTCAATCCCTTCGAGCTCACCGGGTCCAACCGCACCATCAGCGGATTCAATCTCATCTATCTTTTCGAGCGGGTCTCGCTCTTCCGCGACATCATGGATCAACTCCTTTTGTGGGATGCCGACGGCCGCCTCCCGGCCATGCCGGTGCAGTCATTCCCCTTTGAGGAAGTGGCCCGGGCCCATCAGGCCATCGAGTCGGGGCTGAGCCTGGGCAAACTGGCTCTGGTGATTTCCCAAGGTTGATGCACTCGTAAAAAGTCAATATCTCACGCCCCGGTACGATCTTCCGGACCTACGGGGTGAACAAGGCCGCAAAGACAAGTCTTTAAAATTAATAAAGTTTTTTCTCTGCGTCCCCGCGTCTCTGCGCGAAAACATACTTTTTGGGGATTATCAAGGGTGAAGATATCGCACCCAATCAGGCCTTCACACCGATTGTGCATCCAAAAACCCCGACAGGTGGGCGTTAAATGCCTGAGCCTGTTCAATATTGGAAAGGTGCGCGGCGGATGGGAGTACCTTCAGCATGGCATTGGGAATTCTCTTTTGGATGGCTTCGGAGGCAGCCACCGGTGTTCCCGGATCCTCTTCGCCCACCATGATCAATGTGGGCAGTTCGATTTCCTTCAGCCGATCCATGAAATCCAACCCCAGTATGGCATCACTGCATCCGAGATAGCCCGCTACCGGTGTGGCCAGGATTTGGTTCCGAATCATTTCGACCGCCGGCGGATTCGCCTTCAAATAGGGGGCGGTGAACCATCGGGCCAGGGTCCCATCCACCAGGGCCTTCATTCCCTGTTCCAGGGCCATTCGTTTTCTCTCTTCAAATAGCGGTCGAGCCTCCTCGGAAATCACCGCGGCCGTATCGCACAAAACCAGGCTCTTGAGCCGATCGCCATGGGTCAGCGCGAGGCACTGACCGATCATCCCCCCGATGGATAACCCCACGAAATGGACCCGGTCCATCCCCAGCGCATCCAGCAGGCGCACCACATCCGTTGCCAGCATGTCCAGGCTGTAGGCACCTTCCGGCGCGTCGCTTTGGCCGTGACCCCGCATGTCATAGCGAACCACGCGATACCGCGGTTCCAGTGCCTCGAGCTGAGGGCTCCACATGACGATTCCTGAGCTCAACGAGTGGCTCAAGACCACTGCCGGTGCATCTTTTTTCCCTGAGATTTCGGTGTTGATGTGAATCCCGTTAACGTCGATTTTCATGATTGTGGACCCCTTTCTGTCCTTTTTGCGTTTTGGCCGGGAACCTATTTCGTTCTGTTTCCCTTTGCCAGAATGGCATCCATGGCCTCTTTTGCCGCTTCCTTTACGTCCGCTCCGGAGGGTCCTGAGAGCACCGTTTTCAACCACGGCAGGATGTCCCGGTTTCCAGCCTGTCCGAGGATGTACAGCACATCCCCTTGTACCGTTTCATTTAGGCCGGAGAAACGCTCCAAGAGCACCGGAACGGCGTCACGGGCCAGGTTCGGATCGTGTTCGGCGATCTCCTCCATGGCCACCATAGCCCCCAGCCGAACCGGCCACTTGTCGTGGGTCAGGAGTTCATAAAGGGCGGGGAACAGGCGGCCCTCTTCTATCATCATCTCGGCCAGAAAATCCGCTTTTCCCTCTCCCAAGAGGCCCTCCATGGCGGTGGCGCTCAAGAGCGAGGGATCCTGATTGAGAACGACCTCCATAATTTCCTCCACCGGCACATGCCCTGTCCATCTCACGCGCCCATCATACACCAAGGTGGGCGTGGCTTGAACATCTGACGCTTCGGCCAGTTCCGGAAAAAGTGTCCCGTCCACAATCTTCAGGTCGATCCACGGATTTGTTAGCGGCAGGAGCACCAGGTCTTTGACGCTTTGCGGACAGAACGGGCATTCGGGAGAAATAAAAAGCGTTAGCGGGCTGGGGGTATGGAGTTGTTCCAACCGGGAAACAACCGCCTCAGGAAGTGGCAATGGCGCTGAAATCATACTGGAAAGAAGATCCAGAAAAGGGGCGAGTTCAAGGCCATGGGGCACGGCATGATACACCAGGCGTTCTCTCACCTCAATTCCGGGCAGGTCTTCTCCATCATCCTTGTCGTAGGTCACGCTCACGGCGGGCGCCAGATGCGACAAAGCTTCGCAGAATGATCTGAATACATCGCTACGCTCATCTCTAGAAACACGGCACGTGATGGGAATATCACAGGAAAGGGTTTCCTGCCACGATGCGATGAGGGTTTCTTCCTTGGATGTCAGCATGGGTCCTCCGTGTTATGGCATATTTGGGCCATCCTATCTGTCCATTTCATGAATATTTAGCACATTTGAAATATCGTGTGAAGTCCTCAGGTCTGCCTGCTGTGCAGGATTCCTCCACAGGGGTAGCCATTGACTTGAAAATAATCTATCCTGTTGAAAAATCTAATGAGGCGCAAAAATGGACTCCGTCACCCTGTCTCTTATTCCCGCCTTCGGCATGATCATCATTGCCACGGCATCGGTGGTCTTCTGGCGTTGGTTGTCCGCGGTTCAGCTACGATGGTTCTGGATCGGGGCTGCGCTGTGGACCGTCGGGGTAGGCTTGAAACTGGTTTTCACGCTATTAACGAACCAAGCCGTCATCGGTTTCTTGAATGGACAATTGTCCTATCCTTATTTCTTATTGAGCGGCGGGCTGTTCTTGGGGATTCAGTCCAGTCTGTGTGAAATAGGCGTGACTCTGGCGGCGGTGCTCGTCTGGAGAAAGCTTGGATCGGACTTCAATAGAGCCATAGGCATCGGTGTAGGCGCAGGGGCTTTTGAGGCACTCTTGTTGGGGCTCATCAGCCTATGCACCATCATGGCCTCTTTATTGGGCATGGGGGCCGCGGAACAGGTTCGCAAGGGCATTGAAGGCCTGGCAGCCACCACCCCACTCTTCTGGCTCATTGCCCCGGTTGAGAGACTCATCGCCATACCCTGCCATGCCGCATCCCGCTCACTGGTCCTATTGGGAGCGGTGATGCATAGATCTTGGAGGGTGTGGGGTGGATTCCTCCTGTTCGCTCTCCTCGACACAGTGGCCGGGGCCGCACACGTCTCCGGAAAGCTGGATCAAATCTCCATGTGGTGGGTGGAACTGGCACTCGTCCCGTTTGCCCTGGTCAGCGTGGCCATTCTCCGATCCACCTACCGAACGGGCCTCACCCCCACCGCTTCATCCGAGCCATGAAGGGAATTCCTTGATTCCGCCGATGGTGGCACAAGCCATCAATAATCCTTCGGCCTTCCATAGGTCATGTGTTATACTGCGCCCCATGGAGGGGGCCAAGATTCAGGGACCCAATGGGTCGCCGCGTTTGCCCGGCGATTGGGCCGATTTATGGTCTGCTCGTAGCGCAAGTTAAATCCGACGCCGTTAACTTAGGCAAAATTCCATTAATTCATTTCGTCACCCCGGCGAAAGCCGGGGTCCACGAGTATTTCAAAAGCGTGGATTCCGGGTCAGGCCCGGAATGACGTTTGCCTGTTGGGATAAACCCATCACGCCTTAAGCTGATGACATTGAGTTTAAATCAGCGAATGGCGATTATATACCTAATTATATCGAATGGTTTAATTTATTTATTCATCCAATTTAGTAACATATTAAAGGAACAGGAGGAAAAGGTAATATGGAAAAGGCACAAAATGGAAAACACACCGCCCTGGTCACCGGGGCAAGCAGCGGCATCGGGAGGGAAACGGCCATCCTGTTGGCAGAAAAAGGCTTTCAGGTCATCATTGCCGCAAGACGCACGGAGCGGCTCAACGACCTGGCGGATCGTGTGGAAGGCCTGACGCCCATGGGGGTCGATCTCTCCGACCCGGAGGACACGGAACGATTCTGCGACGACATTTCAGCCCGTCCGGATCCCATTTCCGTGCTGGTCAACAATGCCGGGTACAGCATACGGGGCGTGTTGGAAGACGTACAGATGGAGGCCGTCAAGAGAATGTTTCAGGTCAATCTGTTCAGCCTCATGCGGGTAACCCAGGCCTGTCTACCGGGAATGCGCCGCCAACGACAAGGAACCGTGGTGAACGTCAGTTCCATGGCCGGCAAATTCGCCTTTCCCGCGAGCGGTCCCTATGCGGCAACCAAGCATGCGGTGGAAGCCGTTACCGACGCGCTGCGTGTAGAAGTGCGACCCTTCGGTATTCGGGTGGTAGCCATTCGTCCCGGGTTTATTGCCACCGAATTCAACGATGTGGCGAATGCGCTCACCGGTGATCTCATGGCGCGGACCGATCCGGACTACAAGCCGGTATATGAAACGTCCGGAAAAGGGATCGGCGGCATGTTCGCAGGGGTCACCATACCCGGCCCCGATCTCATCGCCGGCTTGATCGTAGACGCCGTGGTCTCGGCATCGCCAAAACCCGTTTATCAGGCCGGTCTGTTCTCCGATGAATTCCTGGAACAACGGGCTCGGCTGGATGACGAAGAATTTGATCAATACCTGAGTGAAAAAACCGGGCTTAAGGAACTGAAGCTGTAGGTAACCCCTTGCCTTATGGCCCATGTTCGATTAATGAAGGGCGTCATGGAACACATAGACGCCATCGGATTCGACCTGTTTAATACATTGATCTTTGCACAAGACGGGGCACTCGAGGAGGCCTCGGCACGGCTGATGGGCAGCCTCCGCAAGAACGGCTTTAAATTTGATGTGAACGCCTTCGGCCAGGCCTACCGGGAAGCGGCCCTACACTTCATCAAGTCGGCCAGAAAGCTGGGCAGAGAAACCCACAACAGCCTCTGGATCAGCGCCGCCCTCCAAAACTTAGGATATCCCGTCCAAGCGGACGACCCAAGGATCTCCCGGACAGTGGATGCCTATTTTTCGGCCTTTTTTGACTATTGTCGGCTCATCCCCGGCACCCGTCGCATGCTGGACACATTGTCGGGGCCCTATCGGCTCGGTCTCCTCTCCAACTTCACCCACGCCCCTGCGGCCGAAGGCCTCATCGAATACCTGGGGCTCCGGCCTTTCGTTGAAGCGGTGATCATATCTGGAGAAGTGGGGGTGCGCAAGCCCAACCCGACGATCTTCGACCAACTGGCGGACGCACTGGGGGTTGAGAAATCCCGGATGATCTATGTGGGCGACGACCCGGATTCCGATATTGCGGGGGCCGCTGAGGCGGGCATACAGCCGGTCTGGATGACCTATGTGAGGGACAACGGAATTCCCGTGGTGCCCGGGTTGATGCCGGACCCCGCCGAGTTGCCGGGAAAAGACATCCCGAGAATTTCGAACTGGGATGACCTGTTTCGTTACCTTCAAGAGCCACTCATGGAATCGGCCAGTCCCGGTGGGTGAAGTTCCGCGCCGCCTATTTCCTGGCCGACCACCTCCCCTGCCGACCGGCTGAAGCACTTCCTCATCACGATTGCGCAGGGGCACTTGCCTCGCCTATCCACGCCCATGTGGACTTTAAAGGCAATTACCTGACCGGATTTTGCAGCGGTCTGCGCCTGGGGGATGCCGAAGGGTTTTCGCTGGCCCACCTCTACCAGGAAGGGGTCCGCCTCAGCCGCTTTCCCATCTTGGCTCTCCTGGTCAGTCATGGAGTGAAGGGGCTTTATGAACACGCTCTGGGTGCGGGATATTCGCCTCGCGGGGAAGGATATGTGTCTCCCTGCCATCTCTGCCTAGACATCCGAATCTACCTCTATTTTAATGAGGCGCAATATGAGGAATTTTATCCTGATTTCTTTTATGAAACACTGCGAGGGGAGGTTAAAGAAAGATGAGGTCCTCATTGTCAGGCCAAGGAAATCCTTTGCACATGAGAGAAAACATCACACTGACGGCGGTGTTCTTTATCGCTCTTTTCCTCTTCACCACCGTGGCCACGGCCCGGGATCTGCCGGATGGGTTTGTTTATGTGGACACGGTCATCACTGATATAGTGGTCGATTTGAGGTATGGGACCCAAAATAATTTTGTGGGCCGACCCATAGACGGATACCTGTCACCCCGGTGCATCCTCACAAAACAGGCGGCAAATGCATTGAAAAAGGTTCAGTTGGATCTCAAAGCCTTCGGCCTGGGGCTTAAAGTGTTCGACGCCTACCGACCCCAGCGGGCGGTGGATCATTTTGTCCGGTGGGCCAAGGACCTTTCAGATACGAAAATGAAGGCGATATACTACCCGAATGTGGATAAAAAGGACCTGTTCAAGAAAAAATACATTGCCCACAAATCCAGCCACTCCCGAGGCAGTACGGTTGATCTCACCCTCGTGGATATCTGTTCCCAAGGCAAACCAAAGGAACTGGATATGGGCTCGGGGTTCGACTTTTTCGGACCCGTATCATGGCCGTCCGACTTGTCCGTGGGGGCGGCTTCAAGAGCCCACCGCATGCTGCTGCAACGCCTCATGATGGGGCACGGGTTTATGCCTTACACGCAGGAATGGTGGCATTTCACTTTGAAGGACGAGCCCCATCCCCACACCTATTTTGATTTCCCGGTTCAATGAATAAATCGCCGGTGGTGGATAATCTATCCGGGGAAATTATTGAGGGGAGCAGGGTGTCGGAGACTATCTGAGATAGGCGCGGGCACCCACAAATCGCGCCTGAAAAGAGGGATTGGAAAGGGCGTCTTTTCGGATGACTTTTCCCTCCCCCGGCGCATGGATAAAACGATTCGCCCCTGTGTATATGCCCACGTGAGAGACCTTGCGGCCCCGGGCAAACGAAAAAAACACGAGATCGCCTTTCTTCAACGCGCTTCGGTCCACCGGCTTTCCGGAGGCATACTGGTCTTTGGAGGAACGGGGGAGATTGAGGCCGTTGAGTCGATAAACAGCCATAACCAATCCGCTGCAGTCAAATCCCTCATCTTGAGATATCCCGCCCCACTGATAAGGGACGCCGATAAAGCGTTCGGCCGTATCCACAATATCTGCCCGCAAACGGGATGTATCCAGAGACCCGGTTCGGGCCGCTGCATAGGCATCCGGTGAGACGACATAATAGGCGTCAATGATGCCATCCTTTAGAAGGGATCGGGCCCGGTCAATCGCTTCCTCACGTGATGCAAAATCGCCGAAACGCACCCTATAAAACCCGGAGGGCTCCCGATAGTAGTAGGCGTCAAGGCCGTGCGCTTTGAGCGAACGGGTCATGCGTATGGCATTTTCGACACTGGAAAATGCCCCCGCCTGAATGACATATCGTACAGGAGACGTCTCCGCGTAAGGGGGTAATGGCGGAGCGGCGGGTTTAAGGCCGCAGGCGCACAGGGCGATCAGGCAAAACAAGGATAGGTACCGCACCATGGGGACGTCTTTCGGAAATGCGATCAACGGCAACTCCCTAATCCAAGTGACGGCTGATGCTGAAATTGAACCCTTTTGACCCATCACGCCTCTTAATCCACCAGCATCAGAGAGTAGATATTCTGGATCTCTTCCTTTTCTCTCAGGGGGTGGATGAAGAAGCCGTTGTTTCTGACGGTCTGGTACACATCGATACCGCAGGCTTCCATGGAGGGTCTGGATTTGTATCCGAATTTGCAGGGTTCACCCTTCATCTTTGCGCACTCCCGGCACAGGTGACACGGGCCTGCGAGAAAGACGAAGGCCTTATAATACCCATCCTTGAAGAGTTCTGCCTCAAGCGCTATCAGCATGTCGTAATATTGGTTTCGGCGTTTGCGTCTCGACTCACCCTCGATGTGCGGGGCTTCCAGATGAAAAAGGATCGCCCGATGATAACAGTCGATGACTGCCTGGGTCTGCGCCGGGGTCGGTGTATCCGGTGGACAGCCGTATCGCCTGCCGTATCCCGCACAGCCGAACTGGCATTTCATCCGGACCCACTGCGCCGTGACCACTGTGGAAGGAGAAATCGGTTGTACATGGGAAGCCCCTCCATCTAGGGCCCGATGACAATATCGCTCAAGATCAGAATGGTCCATCTTCTCCTCCGGGATAATAGATTCTCTCTCGGACAATAGGAGCAGTTGGGTTAACCCAGCCGCACGCACGGGGCGTGCCCTGTGACATTTTTCAAGAACGCTTCATGCCGCTTAGAGGACACGTCCGGGAGACATACCTCGCGTCTAGGAAAAGGTGCTCAAGGCGTGATGCGCTCATCCACCAGGGTGGCCATTTTCTCGGCCTTGAGGAGATGTTCTGCCATCTCCAGGGCCTCTTTTTTGGTCATGATCACAGCAGCGCTGATCACACCCGGTGCCCTCACGCTCACTTCAAACTTCTGTCCCCGTGAGGATCTGTAGTAAATCTTATATCCTCCAACCGGGACCATGTCCTCGGCGTTATAGTCCTGCTTTTTCATTTGCTGCTCGTAATAATGCGGACACGTGTCTTTTAAGGTTTTCCCAATTTCAGCCGCTTTGGCGGGAGTGGGCGATATACGGGCCAATGCGCCGCCCGGGCTGCTCAAGACCACTTTCAACCCATCCTGACTCTTTTCGATATCCATGTGGACATCCCCTACCTGAACCGCATACCAAACAAAATAGTACTTGTTGATCTTCAAATCTTCCGCATGGGCCACGCTCAATCCGCCTATACATCCCATCATCATCATGAACACAAACGCCTTTTTCAACATCCGCTTATCTCCTTTCTTTGTCCTGAAAATAAGTGCATACTGTTTCCCGATCTCTTTTCGTTCCCCCAGACTCTATACATCCCTCCGGACAAAGTCAACGTTCTTGGCGCGACTGGTTGCAGAAAACTACAGTATTTTCAATGGGATGCTTAATTTAGGAGACGATCCTTTTACCGGTGCGACACCCGTCATCGCAAACAAGCGCGGCCCTCTCGGGAATCAAAAGTGGCCTCTTCTTGGACTGGCCTGATTCTCCGCCTGACGGCCCGATGAACCCGCTCGTGTGGGCCGGGATATCTGATCCCGGCGGGTCCCTTTCTGCGCCCTTTCCCTGTCTTGTTCGATTCGCCGTCTATTTATGGAATCGGTGGAGCGTTTTCTCACGGTGCCGGCTGCCGGTTCTCTTCGGGAACTTGCAGAACGTCTGATGGTCACCCGTTTCCGGTTTACTTGACCGGCGGGTTTTGACATCACGGTCGAGGGGACGTATGTCCTCCCGTGTGTCTCATTTTCCATGCGTGATTTCTCGGCCGGTTCCGCCCACTGCCGAGGCTTCAACTGTTTTCGTCTTTCAATTACGCTCCCTTCTTTTTTGTACATGGAATCGATGGACGTCGATCATATTTCGCCTGTATTCGATGCTCCCAATTCCGGTCGAGACGATGCACCCACCGTTCATGGGCATAAATCGGATTGTACCCGTGGCGTTTCGCGTGAAAAGAACACCATGGATAAATTCCCCTCCTGTAATACTTGGATGCATAATAGTCGCCAAAGTAGTAGTGATGGTATCGCGGCCGCCAAAAGATGAGGTCGGAAAAAATCGTCAGATCAATGACATATGACGGCGTAAAAAGGCGGTGAGAAACGACCGTCACCCTGTAGGGGAAGAAAACCGGTGCGAATAGGATGCCCCGGTGAGAAACGGCAAAATCCCAATACCCGCTGATGAATACAACCCCTAGGGGTCGCCATACATAGTGAGCGGGAACCCATACCCAGTCGGGTCGCATCCGTGTCCAATAACCGGGCCGCCAGACATATCCACTGTTGATCCATATCCAGCACCCGGGAACCCATCCATACGCTGATGACGGTGCGGGCACATTCGGTCCCACCTCCAATGACGCGGGTGGTCCGGGAAGGTATTTTGTGGACACCTCATTATCGAGGCCCCAGTAGCCCGAGATCCACTGAACGCCCGTATCGGTTTGAGACCAATAACCGGGAACCCACTTTCGACCCGGCGGAATCGCCCGCACGGTAATCCCCGGTTCAGGATCAAAAGCGACCATTTCCGCAAATGCCTCGTGGACCGGTCCGGCAGAAAGCACCTCCACGCCATTTTCGTCCGATGGGTCGTATGCGGCTGCATAGGCTGGAGAGGCGATACAGATCAATGCGCCGAGCACCAATGAGGTCGTCAATCGAATGTAGAGAAAATTACGGGTATCCATGATCTTATCTCCTTCAGCTTCGGGGTTATCCTGCTTAATCGGAGTGACTATTCACTCCTTTTTCAAAGAAAAATACAAGGTGCCCCGCCCCATTAACTCCGTTGATGCACCCTTTATTCTATCGTTTTACTGCATCCCAGCAGGCCTCAATCGTCCTTTGAACCGTGTCCTCATCGACTTTCAACACCCCGGTACAAACATCCCGCGCGATGAAGACGATGGGCGCAAAGGTCAGTGCCAGCAAAATCCCCAGGGGCAAATCCTTGACAATCTGTTGATCACGAGCCGATTGAAGCAGATCGTGAGCAAACGTCGCACTTCCGGGTTCATCCTGGGTCCTGTCCATGAGCAACATGTCCCGCTTGCGCGAGATACCGAAGGGGGAATTAAAGTATTGTTCATTAAAGGCTCGTATTTTCGGGTTGTTAATCAAAAAATAGAAAGTATTGAACGCGAGTTTTAGGTATTGTTCCCGGATGGGCGCATCCAGATCGCGGTCCGAGAGCACCCTACGACTGGATTCCTCCACCACATGCTGAAACACGTGATGAATCAAGTCTTCCTTATCCTTGAAATACCGGTAAATGCTTCCCATACCCACCCCGGCCTTTTGAGCGATTTTCGAGGTCGGGGTTCCATGAAATCCATTTTCGGCGATGAGATCCAGGGCGGCCTCGATAATGGCACGCCGTATATCCGAGTGTTGTTTTCCTCCAGCCATTCGGGCACCTTTCCTGAAATAGGAGTGATCATTCACTCCGAATCTATATCCCCGAGCCCTGTGTGTCAAGAAAAAATTGATCAAAATTTCTATCCTTGCCTTTTTGTGCATTTCTGCAATATGATCAACTGACTTCGATAGCGTTTACATGGCCACCATCAATAACTAATGGAGCAGGTTATGCCACTCATGACCAAGGAAGCGTATGTATCGAGTCTGAGGGATCTGGCGCATCGGGTGTTTATTCAGGGGGAAGCGGTGCCGAGCGTGCCGGATCACCCCATTTCACGTCCCGGGGCCATGGCCATGGCCGAAACCTATGAACAGGCCCAAGAGGCCCCCGATCTGTTTACAGCCGAATCCCACCTGACCGGTGATAGGATCAATCGATTCGCCCATATTCAGCACAGCACCCAGGACATCATCGACAAGGTCGTGATGCTTCGGGAGATGGGCCGCAAGACCGCCTGCTGCTTTCAAAGATGTGCCGGCATGGATGCCATTAACGCGGTCTATGCCATCACCTATGATATCGATCGGGAATACAAAACCCCTTATCACGAGAGATTCAAAGAATTCCTGAAACATATTCAACAAAATGATCTGGTTCCCGCTGCCTGCATGACGGACAGCAAAGGGGACCGGAGCCTCTCCCCTTCCCAACAGGCGGACACGGATCAATACCTTCATGTGGTGGCGGATGCCCAAGGCGGTGTGAAGGTGAGAGGGGCCAAGCTGCACATCACGGGCGGGGTGAATTCCCACGAGCTGCTGGTCATGCCCACCCGAACCTTGAGACCCGAAGACAAGAATTATGCCATCGCCTTTGCGGTGCCCGCCGACACCAAGGGCGTCACCTTCGTCTACGGACGGCAGCCGTCGGACACGCGGCGACTGGAAACGGGGCGTTCCGATGTGGGAAATCCCCATTTCGGCGGGTGTGAGGCCCTGGTGGTGTTCGATGATGTATTCGTTCCTGAAGAGCGGATTTTCATGAAGGGGGAATATCCCTTTGCCGGGCGGCTGGTGGAGCTTTTTGCGGCCAACCATCGAACCAGCTACGGCGGTTGCAAGGTGGGCGTGGGCGATGTGTTGATCGGGGCGACACAGGCCGTCGGAGAGGCACAGGGTACGGAAAAGTCTTCGCACTTCAAAGACAAAGTGGCCGAGATGATCCATTTAAACGAGACGCTTCACGGGGTGGCGCTGGCCAGCGCGGCCATGGGTGCAAAGACACCGAGCGGGTCCTTTTCGGTGGATCAGCTATTGGCCAATGTGTGCAAACTCAACATCACCCGGTTCCCATTTGAGATATCCAGACTGGCCCAGGATCTGGCCGGAGGCATCCTGGTCACCATGCCCTCTGTCCATGATCAGAACCACCCGGAGATCGGGGCGTACATTCAAAAATACATGGGGGGAAAAAGCGGTGTAAGCAGCGATCAGCGGATGCGGATCCTCCGTTTGATCGAAAACATCGTGCTCGGCACCGGTGCCGTGTCTTATCTGACGGAGTCCATTCACGGCGCAGGGTCACCCCAGGCTCAAAAGATCATGATCACCCGGTTGGCCGATCTGGCATCCGCCAGGTCCTGCGCCCTGAACCTGTGCGGGGTGGATGGGCTTAGGCCTTGACCGTGCTAAACAATTTGCCGCTCCTTAGTTTCACAATCCCACGGCTAATGAAATCGGTCATCATCTCCTCATACTTCTGCTCATAGGCCCCGTCAAAGAAAAGATCAATGGTTTCCCTAAACCAATGGGTTCCCATCAGGTAATCGAAAAAGGTCTCTTCATCCACCGTCCTTTTCATAAGAAGCGTATATATCAAAATCTTCTTAAGGAGGGCGGCGCCTGTTTTTTCCCGGTGGTTCAGGAAATCTTCGGCTTTGGCCCTGCTCTTGGCGATGGCCGACTTTACATCTGAAAACGGGGGACCGTGTCCGGGATAGACCACATCCACATCAAGGGCTTCCAGCTTCTCAAGGGATTCCAATAGATCAAACAGACAAGTGCTTCCTTCCACCCGCATGGTAATGGTCGGCAAATCGCCTTCCCAGAGTGCGTCACCGGATATGAGGACCTTTTGCCCGGGATGGTACAGGGCCATCCCATCCGCTGCATGACCGGGCGTGTGAATCACCTGAAATTCGTGCGGGCCCACCGGAATCACATCGCCGCCACCCACCCCCATGGTGCAGTGAAAGAAATCCGCCTCTTGGTCGAAATACCGGTACCAGGTGGACCAGTCATCCTTGGTATCCACAAAATATTTACCGATAGAATGAAGGACAATATCGCATCCGGATTTATCTTGAATAGGCTTATTGCCGCCCATGTGATCGCAATGAACATGGGTGTTGATAATCAGCCGCGTCTGCTCAAGCGTTGCGCCCGTCTCTCTTATCAACTGTGCGGTTAAATCAAAGTCAGCGCTGTACCCCGTGTCAATAAGAACCGGGTGTTCGAAAGGATAGACAAAGTGATTGGCGTTGAGATAGCCCCTTTCAATAAAATAGAGGCCCTGCATGATTTCAACGGGTTTCATTTCCATTTCTGTGCGTTTTACACAAGCAAGGCCGCCTCCGATGGAATCGGCCCCATGTGTTTCAGTCGGCTGCCGCAATATTATCTGTATTGCCGCACGGGGAGCGCCCGAGGAGAGTAGGTTTCAAGGGATTGATCTCGCCAGTCCTTGGGGCCTACGGCGAAATGAAAAAACCCCGGCACTTCATCGATACCGTTCCAGTACCACACGGGGCAACAGGAAAGATGGATGAAATTGGTGAGGTGGCACCCGCCCTTGCAGCCGTCGGCCGGCGGGGTCGTGTTGGTCACCCGGGCGTCGTACAGATCGGTCAGCTCATCCTGGGTGGGCATACGCCAGTCCGTGTATCCTCCGGCCTTGAAGTTGCCGCAGTAGCCTTTGGCCTCCTCCCAGGTGATGGGTGCACCGTTGTCTCGGGCCGCCCACATCAGACCCCGATCCTTGTCCAAAACCGTTCCATCATTGTACGCAACAAAGCGGCCTTCTTGAGCGATCACATTGGCTTGAGAAAACTGGGACGCGCATCCGCTCAAAACCCATACCGATATGATGACGGCGATCCACATTAAAACGCACTTTTTCATCGGTCTCCCCCTTTTCTTACGGCAGATTCTTTCTGTTTGTTCGCCTTTAACTTCCCATCAGCGATTGATCCATCCCGGCCGGACATTGGTGAACACCCCCAGTTCATGACCCGTACGGTCATTGATAAAGGTGGCGGCGTGGATCATCTGTTCCCTATAGGTCATTTTGAGGGCGTGCGTATTGTCCATGCGGATGGTCACGTAAATACGCAGGCCCGGGGAGTTTTCAATCAACCCCCGGATCAGCCTGCCGCCAATTCCTCTTCCCCTGAAATCCGCCCGAACAGCCGTATACCCCCGTTCCAGAAACCCGTCCAGATCCAGACCGGTGGCGGTTTCAATCTTTCTGCGATAGTCCGGCTTGGGGGCTTTATGGGTGGACGTGCCCACCACTTCATTCTCACAAAGCGCATATCCGATGAGGAAGGCCTGCCGCACTGTCATGACATCATGGCCCTGCCCCTCATCCATAGGCAATCAAAAGCTATCTTCTGCATCGACGGCATTTTGAAAGCGCATGCCGGACACGAACAGATCCTGAAACGCACCGTGGGAGGCCAGTTCCTGATAGCGCATCTTCCGGGCAATTCGTTCCGCCTCTCTGCGCTTCCGGACGTCCAGAAGGGCCAGGCACGCGCCGTGAACCGCGGCGTTTCCCACGGCCACGGCATCCGCATCCAGCTCAGAGGGGAGAAGGCCGATGATCCGGGCATCTTTAGGATCCAACCGGCTCCCGCCGGCGCCGGCCAAAAGTACCCGTTTAATGTCCGGCTCTCCCGACAACTGAAGAAGCACCATGATCCCTGCGTATACCGCGGCTTTGGCCATCTGGAGCTCCGAGATGTCCCGGCGGGTAATGACCAGGTCCCCGCCCAAACCGGACTCACTCCCCCAAACCAATACGAACTCGAGTCCGTCAGTCCCGTGTCGCAACCGAGTCGACGTCACATCCGGATTGAAATCGCCTTTTTCCAGCAATAGACCGGTCCTGATCATTTCCGCCACCGCGGAAATGATGCCTGAACCGCACAATCCGCAGGCGCGCGCCCCGTCAACGGTATCCACACGGACATCCCAGGAGGCGGGATCCATGAACACGCGCTCCACCGCCCCGGGAGCCGCGCGCATACCAAAGCGGATGTGTCCCCCTTCAAAGGCAGGGCCTGCAGCAGTTGAGCAACAGGTCATCGCCTCCCTATTCCCCATAACAATCTCGCCATTGGTGCCCAGGTCGATGAGGAGGGTTTGGATCTTGTGCCTATGCATACGGGTGGCCAGTACGCCGGCCACCGTATCGCTTCCCACGAACCCCGCCTTGATGGGGAGAAAATGGACATAGGAAGACGGCCCGATGTTGAGGCCCAGATCCCGGGCCTTGATGTCCTGGCCCGCCTGAAGTGCCGGAGTGTACGGGGCCGTGGCAAGCGGC
Organism: Deltaproteobacteria bacterium; assembly: GCA_037382425.1. Lineage (GTDB taxonomy): Bacteria > Desulfobacterota > DSM-4660 > Desulfatiglandales > Desulfatiglandaceae > JAIPDZ01. The sequence continues at coordinate 13,502 of JARRPY010000067.1, read as the reverse complement.
GTGGGGTCGATCCCCATGGAGATATGATGCATGGCGCTGTTGCCCACCATGGTCGCTTCCATGATCTGTTGCGGCTCGATACCCGCCTGCCGGCAGGTGGCTTCCACAAGCCCATTGAGACACGCCATCATCTTTGTGCGTAGTGTATTGAGCCCGTCGGATCTTCCGCCGCACAAGGCGATCCGGGAGATCACATCATCCCCGAAGGGAATCTGGGGATTCATGGCAGAGGCCACGGCCATGTCGCGAGCATTTTTCATATCCATCAGATAGGCCACCACCGTGGTGGTGCCCAGGTCAAAGGCGATGCCCGTCACCGATTCACAGGCATTCGGACACACATCAATGATTTCACCTGAGTTCCGAACCACCACGCCCATGGCGCCTTGTTCCTGACGAAGAAGGTGGGGGAGTCGTTGCAACAAGGCCGAATCCATGTGAAGGCCCTTCAGTCCATGGGTCGTTTCCAATGCCTCCAAGAGTCGCTCCCGGTCCGCCGTCACCTGCGGGAGCGCAGGCGGCGGGACCGTGACAGTATGGGGGGTCAAGTTGCAACGAACGGCGGCAGGATAGTCATGCTGTGTGGCGGCGGTCAGTATCACCTGGCGTTCGGGGAGGCTCTCTTTTGGGATGCGGACGGTCGCGTCGTTACACAGAACGACTTCACAGGCCAGCCGGTATCCTTTCTCAATATCGCGCCCCAACACCTCCCGTTCGTAGGAAGAAGGTTCGGGGACCGGGGCCCTCGACGCCTCAATCACGATCCGGCACTCCCCGCACCGCTGCTTTCCGCCGCAGGTGGACCGGATGCCGATTCCATTTTCCTGGGCCAGTTCCAGGATGCTCCGGCGACCGTCGGCCACGGTCTTTTTGTGCGCGGGGATGAAGAGTATCTTTGCCATTCCCGCGATTACAGGCTCAAAAACGCCTTGATCTTGCTGACCCCGTCCGCCGCATTTTCCGCGTGGGCGTCCGCACCGCAGACCTCCAGTACAAATCTCGGTGTCATGGCGGCCCCGCCGCAGATGATCTTGATTTGATCCCCGATCTCGCTCTCCTTAAGCGCCTTGACCGTTTCCTCCACATGCGGGTCGCCCGTGGTCAATAGCGAAGACAATCCCACCACATCCGCGTGCGCCGCCTTGGCCTGCTCCAGAAAAGTCTCTGCCGGCACGTTCTCTCCCAGATCCACCACTTTGAATCCCGAGGTCTCCAGCAGAAGCCGTGTGAGGTTCTTGCCGATATCGTGAAGATCCCCGAAGACCGTCCCGATCACCACCGTGCCCAGGGACCTGCCCGATTGTTGCTTCAACACGGGGGTGAGCTCATCCACGCACGCCTGCATGGTCTTGGCCGAAATCATCATTTCCGGGACGAAAATCTCCTTTCTCTCAAACCGCTCTCCCACCATATTGAGACCCGGGATCAAATAGGTATTGATAATGTCCTGGGGGTCCATTCCCGCTGCTAAGGCCTTTCGGGTCAGGTCCACGGCTTTCTTTCGCCGGCCTGAAATCACCGCTTCCTTGAGGGCCTCGTATCCCCCCTCCCCGGTTTCTGCCGGTTCAGGCGCCGAACCTCTTCCTGCATCCCCTTCCGTGCCTTTTGAGGCGGCCCGGATGTAGTTCATGCAGAATTCGTCCCTTCCCAGGAGCATATCCGAAATCAGAACCGCCAGCCGCATCTCCCACACCGTGGGGTCGAGGATGGGACAGGTGAGCCAGTTTTGAACGGCCATGGCAAGAAAGGCCCCGTTGACTTGATGCCGACCGGGCAGCCCGAAAGAAATGTTGCTCAAACCCAATGTCTGATTAACGCCCAGCGCGTCTCGAATCATCTGCAGTGCCCGAAGGGTCTCTACTCCCGCACGCGATTCCGCACTGATGGCCATGGCCAGGGGATCGATGATGACGTCCTCCCGGGGAATGCCGATCTCGAGGGCCCGACCGATGATGGTCTCGGCAATCTCCACACGCTTTTCCGCCCCCGCGGGAATCCCCTCATCATCCATGGTCAGACCGATGACGGCCGCTCCATGTTCCTTGACCAGCGGCAACACCCGATCCAGTTTGGCCGCCTCCCCGTTGACCGAGTTGACCAGGGCCTTTCCCTCGTACACGGACAGGGCCGCGGCCAGGGCTTCCGGCACGGCCGAATCGATGCACAAGGGCACGTCCGTCACCGCCTGTACGGCCGCTACCGCCGCCTTCAGCATCTTGGGTTCATCAATGCCCGATACCCCCACATTCACATCCAATACCTGGGCACCGGCCTCCACCTGGCGGAGCGCCTCGGCCTGGACCGCCTTGGCTCGAACCGGTTTCCGCCCGCCGTCGATTTTGCCGTATTCCGCGGCCGTCATTCGGGCGGCCCTCACGTTTTCGTCTGGTGTGCCGTGGGTCAATCCCACCGTATCGATGGAGAACTTGTAAAGGGGGTCCCCCTGGTCGATCAACCGTCTGACCTCCGCCGCCACCTCATCTGCCGTCCCGTTCTTCATTAAGACCGGGTTGATCCGGGCGTTTATCGCCACATCCGGGCCAAAGACCTCCCTGGCACGTTTCACATCCGAACCGAATCCGATCTCCACGAATTTGAGATGATGCACTTTGGCATATCCGGGCAAGACCTCATTGATGGACCCGCAATGATGGATGCCCAAGGGATGACAGGCATCGGCCACCCGATTGTCATAAGGGAGGATGAATTTCTCATAGGTGGCGTTGGAAATCTGCTCTGCGGTGCAGTTGGGAATCACGTACAAGGTGGGGTCGCACATGGGTGTCACATCCACGGCCCCCGTGCCCGTGGTCTCATGGTTGAACTGAAAGAGTTGGATCACGCACTGGGTGCAGATATCCAGCAGATGATGACACAAATCAGGGTTCTCGAAAAAATCAAAATAGAGCTGATCTCCTCGGATCTTGAGCGCAAGGTTCTGCACGCCGGTGGTGTTGATGTCTCCCACCACCGTTCCGTATTTTTCTTTGAGGTAATTGATCTGGCGGATCATCTCGGTCATGGGATAGGTGTTGAAGATGTCCGGCACCTCCAAGGCCATGACCTCGTCCTCGGAGAGATTCAGGGGCATGGCCCACGGCAGGGCCGCGTCTTTGTAGACAATCTCGCAGCCGAAGACGGCGGGCAGCATCACCATGCCGAAGGTGATCAAAGGCTTGGGTTTGGGATCCGGTGCGCCCAATCCCACATCACCGAACCGCTCGTACAGGCGCCGGTCGATCTCCATCCGCGTCTCCACCCGCGTTTCCGGGTCAAAGTAGTATGCCTCCCCAAAGGAGATCCCGTAGTTCTCATAAAACCAGTCCGGATAAAAACCCACACCGAGTGGGATATGCGCTGCGTCCGCCATTTGATACCGCTCCTTCCTGACGATTGATCATCTTTGGGTTGATAAGAAGATCCAAACGATTCCATAGGTCCATCACCCTGGGTATGCATAAATCGCCGTTTGCTCCAAGATCGGTTGCATATGGTGAAGTTTACCCAGTTTGGCCTTCTCAGGTCAATCCGTTTTTCAAAATCATGAAATCATACGGTTCTGTAGAATATGGGCCTCCTATATTACATTTTTGTCTGATCGAATATCCTATTGCCTTTTTACAAATATGTATTTTCATGCCTGAATACATTCAAATTATGTCAATTTGATAAGGTATAGTTTTTGCTGTCCCAATTTACATGAGGAGCGGGAGAGAATCTTAAACTTAATGCACAGGAGGGAGCGCACAAATGGACACCGGAGACACCACCTTTATGTTGATCTGCGCGGCGCTGGTCATGCTCATGACCATCGGACTGGCCCTGTTCTATGCGGGCATGGTGAGGAGCAAGAATGCTCTGGGCACCATCATGCAGAGTTTCATTATTATCGCACTCATCACCCTGGAGTGGATTTTGTGGGGCTACAGCATGGCCTTCGGCCCGGATAAATGGGGCATCATCGGGGGCCTGGAATGGTTCGGTCTCAGAGGCGTGGGCATGCACCCCCACAGCGTCTATGCCCCCACCATTCCCCATCAGGTGTTCATGATTTACCAGTGCATGTTCGCGGTCATCACTCCGGCCCTCATTACAGGCGCCTTTGCAGAGCGCATGCGATTCGGGCCTTTTTTATTGTTCAGTCTCCTTTGGGCCACATTCGTGTACAACCCCCTGGCCCATTGGATCTGGGGGGACGGCGGATGGCTCGGACGTCTCGGCACGTTGGACTTTGCGGGCGGTGTGGCCGTCCATTTGAGCTCAGGAGTGGCGGCACTGGCCGCGGCCGTTCTCCTGGGAAAAAGAGAAGGCTACGGAACAGAGGAATTGCGTCCCCATAACCTGCCCATGACATTGCTCGGGGCCGGGCTCTTGTGGTTCGGCTGGTTCGGCTTTAATGCGGGCAGCGCCCTGGCTGCCGGGGCCCTTGCCGGAAGCGCCTTCGTGGCCACCCATGTGGCCGGGACCACCGGGGCCCTTGCCTGGATTTTCATGGAATGGAAGCACACGGGAAAAGCCACCACCCTGGGCGGGGCCAGCGGCGCCATCGCCGGTCTGGCCACCGTGACCCCGGCGGCCGGTTTTGTCGGGCCCATTTCAGCGGCCATCATCGGGGTCCTGGCCGGTGTGTTCTGCTATCTTGGGATCATGGCCAAGAGTCGCTTCGGGTATGACGACAGCCTCGATGTGGTGGGTATCCACGGCGTCAGCGGTGTTTTGGGACTCCTGGCCACCGGGCTCTTTGCCACCGTGGCCGTCAACCCGGATGGGGCCGACGGTCTCTTTTTCGGCAATCCGGCCCAACTGGGCATCCAGTCTGTTGCCATCGCGGTGACCATTTTATACACTTTTGTGGTCAGCTATATCTTGTTGAAAATCGTGGACAAGCTGTTTGGATTGCGTGTGGATTTGAGCGAGGAGCGGGGTGGATTGGATATTACGCAGCATGAAGAGACCGCCTACAACATCTAAACAAAAGAGAGGAAATGGACCATGAAGAAGATAGAAGCCATTATCAAACCGTTTCGGCTGGACGACGTCAAGAAAGGTCTTTCGGATCTGGGGATCAAGGGCATGACCGTCAGCGAGGTGAAGGGATTTGGACGCCAGCGCGGTCACAAGGAAGTCTATCGAGGGGCAGAATACCAGGTGGATTTCGTGGCCAAGATTAAGGTAGAAATTGTCGTAGAGGCATCCATGGTGCCCGACGCCTTGAAGGTAATTCAGGATCAGGCCCGCACCGGAGAGATCGGCGACGGAAAGATATTCGTCACCGCTGTGGAGCAGGCGGTCCGTATCCGCACCGGAGAATCAGGCAAGGAAGCCCTATAATTTAAGAACCGGCCCCTTAGACATCATTTTCGTGGCCCTCACATCATGGATTTTCAGGGCTGGGAGTGCTGCGATGACACCGCTTTGCCCGGTTCTTGGGCCTTGGCCGGTTTCCAGAGCTTTATTATATCGTCGATGGTGAACCGGCCTGCGAATTGGCCGTCGCCTGCACAGGAGGCGAGAATCAGACAGATACCGGTCAGTATCCAAATGAGCGTTTTCTTAATGGTTCCCATCAGAGCTTTCCCCATCGAAATAGCGGTGTCGGTTGTTATATCTGCATTCAACAATGGTTGCAATATAATAGAACATTAGATTTGGAATTATTATCACCAACTTACTCCAGCGAACCAACACCACAGATAACACAATTGGGGTGGGTCTATTAGAAACCGATTTTCCTTGACATAAAAGGCTTTTTGTTTTTTCATCATTTCTACGTAATCCTACCGATTATTCAACCTCTTTTTCTGAGGTTAGATATGCCAAAAATCCTCAAATTCTGCATGCCCATCTCCTGACAGGGGAATTCCACCTGTTGGGAGTTCACCGTCTTTTCTGCCCAAAGCGAAGCTGGCAGGATTAAGACGATAAGCCACAGGGCTTAATCGCCTCTTTTGTAATCCGCTTCTAGTCGGCCCGGTTTCATTTTGGAATGACGCTTAATTGCCAGATCCTAAATATTCAAAACTGAGCTATCCAAATGAAATGCCCAAAATGCCGGTTTGATAACCCAGAAGGTATGAAGTTTTGTGGGGAATGCGGGGCCAAAATAGAACGGATCTGCGACAAATGTGGTTTCGCGAATCCACCGACATTCAAATTCTGCGATGAATGCGGCCAAGAACGGATCGATTTTCAAAATTTGGAAAACACGCTCATAGAAACAGGATACGATTATTCGATGGATGGATAGCCAAGGAGATCGGATGCATTCTGTTGAGCTTGGGTAGCCCTCATATACCCGAGGCGGAAAAATGGATAAATCAGGCTATTGAAGCAGATACAAATAACGATACGAGATTCGACTTAGCCAGGGATTATGTTCTGTACGCAGAACTTTTCAAACGGAAAGGCGACTTTTACAAAGCAAAAGAAACGCTAAAAAAGGAAATACAAGTTTTTGAAGAATGCAGCTCAGATGGCTGGGCGGAGAAATACGAGAAAGAACTGGCAAACCTCTCATGAGCTGTGCCTAACGGACCAAGCCTTCAACCCATTTAATCAGAATGGCCGCTGAAATGACGCCAAATGTTATACCTGAAGCTGCATGAATCAAATGAATTACGTTGTTGATATCGTCAATCTCAAGTTGGAGTTCTGAAATGCAACCAGGGATCCAGTTTGTTAAGAGAAATGACGGAGTGAAGATCGCCTATGCCCAATTCGGCCAAGGCCCTCCTTTAGTTTGTCCACCGCCATGGGTGACCAGCCTGTCGTACAGTTTGGAAGATCGCTTCGCCAATCGATTCTGGGAAAGCCTTTCCAGAGGCGTGACTGTCATTACTTGGGTCTCGAAAAATTCGGTCTGTTCGGCAGTTCTCAGGCAGGCCCGGTGGCCATTGCTTATACTGCGGAGAACCCTGAAAAGGTGTCCCGTTTAGTCTTATACGGGACGTACGCGAAGGGAAAAGACGTCGCACCTGAAGACGTACAGTCGGCCTTACCAAACCTCGTCAGGGCGTCATGGGGTATTGGTTCTCGTACTTTGGCGGAAATTTTTGTGCCAAAGGCAGATAAAGAACACCTTGAAAGCCTTGCAAAGCTTCAACGAAAGTCGACTACTCCCGAAATGGCTGCGAAATTGATGGAAATGGGTTATGGCTTCGATGTGAGCGATAAACTGTCCGAAATAAAGACGCCAACACTTATTCTTCACCGAGAAGAGGATAAGGCACATAAACTTGAACTCGGCCGTAAGCTGGCACGCGAAATTCCCGATGCCTTATTTAAGGTCCTGAAAGGCGACATCCATCCGTGTTGGCATGGTGATTCGGATGAAATCGTTCAGGAGATTCACACATTTTTGCAGGTAGGAATTGCTGGAGAAAGGGGTGCTGCTCAGGATGTGCCGACGGAAGTTTCATCTGATGAAGGTTCAGATGTAGTTGAACAAGCGACCATCGTGTTTTCAGATATAGAATCTTCTACAGAATTGGTGACCAGGCTTGGGGATCGTGCGGCGAGAGAGATTTTTTTAAGGCATGATGCAATTATCAGGACCCATCTCGAAAAACACAGAGGTAGGGAACTTCAGAACCTGGGTGACGGGTTCATGCTGTCCTTTGATACGGCATCAAACGCCATTAAGTGCGCTCAGGATATTCAAAAAGAAATCTCAAAAGAGTTGCCGGACATAAGGGTTCGCATTGGCGTCCACACCGGTGAAGTGGTCAGACGCGAAGGCAGACATCCCTTCGGCCGTGCCGTGGTAATGGCCTCCCGATTGCTTTCTCAGGCTACGGGTGGGCGGATATTGACATCTGATGTGACAAGGCAAATCGTCTCCGGGGGGACATTTGAGTTTTTAAAGGCGGGAAGTTTTATACCCAAAGGATTTGAGGAAACCATGGATGTCCATGAGGTTCTCTGGAATAAATCCTGAGTGTGGGGGCAACAGAGATGAAATGCAAAAAATGCCAGACTGACAACCCTGAGACCCGCAAATTTTGTAGAGAATGTGGCGCTAAACTCGTCTTGCTCTGTTCCCATTGCGGGTCTGAGAACCTCCCAGGGGATAAATTTTGTGGTGAATGCGGCCATGATCTCGCCACACCTTCTGAGCCGGCCCCTAAAGACCTTTCCTTTGACGAAAAATTAGACAAAATCCAACGGTATCTGCCCAAAGGCCTGACCGAGAAGATCCTTTCCCAGCGAGACAAGATCGAGGGAGAGCGCAAACAGGTCACCGTCATGTTCTGCGATATGGAGGGATTCACCCCTCTGGTGGAGCGCCTCGGCGCAGAAGAAGCCTATGGCATCATGGACAAGGTCTACGAACTTCTCATCCACAAAGTCCACGATTACGAGGGCACGGTGAATGAGATGACCGGCGACGGGATTATGGCGCTTTTTGGTGCACCCATTGCCTTGGAGGATGCCCCTCAACGGGCCATACGATCGGCCCACGCCATACACAAAGAAATGACCGTCTTCAACGAAACTCTTAGACAGAAACGAGAGGAGATATCCCCTCTTAAAATGAGAATCGGAATCCATTCCGGGCCCGTGGTCGTAGGAACCCTGGGTAACAATCTAAGGGTGGAATTCAAAGCCGTAGGCGACACGGTGAATCTGGCTTCCCGGATGGAGGGACTGGCCGATCCTGGCAGTACCTATGTGACGGAGGATACCTTCAGACTCACGGAGGGCTTGTTTAGTTTTGAGTCGATGGGAGAGGAAAAGATCAAAGGAATGGAAAAACCTGTCACTATCTATCGCGTCATTTCGCCCAGTACGCAAAAGACGCGCTTCGACGTCAGTGCGATGAGTGGACTTAGCCCCTTCGTAGGCCGGCGGCGGGAACTCGATCTTCTGCTTGACGGCCTGAATCGTGTTAAATCGGGCCACGGTCAGGCGTTCAGTATCGTCGCCGAAGCGGGTTTAGGCAAGTCACGACTCTTGCACGAGTTTAGAAAGGCCGTTAACAATGAAAATGTAAACTTTCTGGAAGGGAAATGCGTCTCCTATGGCAGGGGGTTGTCTTTCCACCCTATTATAGATCTTCTGAAATCGGCCTTCGGCATACATGAAGAAGACGTTGATGACGCTATCCAGGAGAAGGTCCGGTCCGGTTTGCTGGACCTCGGGGCCGAGGAATCCATCATCCTGCCGTATATCCTGGGACTGTTGTCGGTTAAGGATAGCGGCGTTGACAAAATCATGATGAGTCCTGAAGGGAAGCGAGAGCAAACCATTGAGGCACTCAAGCAAATTGTCTTAAGAGGCGCTCAGATCAGACCGATTGTGCTAACAGTAGAGGATCTCCACTGGATAGACCGAAGTTCAGAGGATGTCCTCAAGTTCCTTTTGCCCTCCATACCAGGATCAAGAGTGCTTCTTATATTCACGTATCGACCGGAATACCAGCCGTCCTGGCCCATAAAGTCCTATCACAACCAGATCACGCTCAATCGCTTACCAAACCGGGAGAGTATCCAAATCGCCAAGTATCTGCTGGGGTCAAAAGCGATGAATGCATCGGCTGAGGAGATGATTCTGGAAAAGACAGAAGGCGTCCCGTTTTTTGTGGAAGAATTCGTGAAGTCCTTCAAAAACCTGAATATATTGGAACGAGACGGAGCAGTATATTGCCTGTCGAAAGACGCCCTGCACATGGAAATCCCCTCTACTATTCACGACGTCATCATGGCGAGGGTCGATGCGTTGCCCGAGACAGCCAAAAACGTTCTCCAAATTGCTTCGGTTATCGAAAGGGAATTCAGCGGGGAGTTGATCCGAAGAGTTTCAGGCTGCCAGGAAGACGAACTGCTTGAGTCACTCGCAGCTTTACTGGACGCTGAACTCCTCCTAGAAAGAGGCGTAGCCCCCCATGTGACTTATGCTTTCAAACATGCACTCACCCGGGATGTGGTCAATGATTCAATACTGACCAGCAGAAAACGAGACCTACATAATCAAGTCGGCATCGCCATCGAAGACACCTATGGGGACAGGCTGGATATCCACTATGAAACCCTGGCAGATCATTTTATGGCGTCGAAGAATTATGTCAAGGCTGCCGAGTATGCCAAGCTTGCCGCCAAGAGAGCCCAGAAGGTGGGCGCCTTGAAGGACGCCATTGATTACGGAGAGAAACTGGTTCGCTCTTTGGAAAACCTGCCTCACACTGAAGATCTTGATAAGAAAATTATCGATGCTCGGACCACCCTGGGGCTTTACTACCTTCAGGTCAATGGGTTTAAGTTCTCGAAAGAAGCCGTAGCGCCGGTCATAGAGCTTGCTACAAAACATGACCATAAGAGGAGGATCGGCCAGATCAATACCATACTGGGAGTGCATACGTACATCGTTGAAGAAGATGTTTCTAACGCTAAAGACAGATTACAGGATGCGATACGACTCGCTGAAGCAACCGGCGATCCCATTTCCCTGGTCATGGCGAGCCACTGGATGGGTCACGTTCTTGCGGATAATTGCGAGTTTGAAAAATCTCTAACGTATCTAAACAGAAGCCTGGAGATAAGTACCATGGCAAATGTGCTTTGGGGGATTGCCGCCCAAACGAGTTGCATCGCTCGAACGGTGCACCTGTATCAAGGAAAGGTGAACGTGGGATACCCCATGAGCTGCGATGGATTACAAAAGGCTGAGGAGAGCGGAGATGCCTATTCAAAGGCGGAAGCGCATTTCAGCATGGGCATGGCGTATTATCTCAAAAGGCAGCTGGAAGATGCCACAAAACATCTGATCATGAGCTGTGATCTAAGCGTCCGGATTGGGTTTCTGTTAATCCAGAGCGGTGCTGAATTTCTGCTCGGTGACACGTATTTCTCCTTGGGGGAAATAAAGAAATCAAAGAAACATTTGGCAAATGCGGTTTGGCTTTTGAAATCTAATGATTTTTACCCTTCCTTTATGCGGGTATGCGAATTGGCCCTGGCCAGAGTGATGGCGTTTAATAAGGAGGAGATACCCAATCTTGATTCACTTTCTGCATATGCCGATAAAAATAACATCATGTTATTTGGGGGCCGAATGCGGAGATATGTCGCTGAAGTGATGTTGTATTTAAACGATTCTGACATGCGTAAGGCTGATAAATTGATTCAAGAGGCCATTGCCGTCGATAGTCAAAATAAAAACTTTTATGACCTGCCGCAAGATCTTGCCGTGTCCGCTAAAATTCATAGACGGATGGGTGATCAATCGACAGTCAAAGCGGCTTTATCTGAATCGGTTCGTATTTATCGAGAATGCGGTGCGGATGGCTGGGTGGAAAAATACGAGAAAGAACTGGCCTCGCTTTCATAACATTTTCAAATAGGACCTTTGTGATACGGTTTTTTCCAGTCTGAAGTGGGAGTTGAGATGTCATGGAAATCAACGCCACGCCTATGACTCTAAAAAGTCACTTATCCACTTATGACATGAACACCTGCAGGGCCTCTGTGGCGGTATTTCCGGAGACCTCGAAGGTCTCGACCCCGGCATCGGAAAAAACATAACCGGGTCCGCTCTGCTCCATCTTTTTTCTGGCCCCCAGCATGTCGATATTGTGATTTACCAGGAACCGTGCGGCCATGATCCCCTTTCCTTTACTCTCTTTGCCGTGCGGATTCTTGAGGAGCACTTTCCTCTGGATCTCTCCAGTCTCCGTGTCCATCTGACAGATCAAAAATTGAGGCGCTTCTCCAAAATGGTCACTGATGGTCTCTCCATCCGCCAACACGGGAAAGGCCACCCGCCGGATCTTGGACGCTGTGGGCGCATAGCGCAGTTTGACTCGCTCCACATGGGGGATTTCTTCCCGGATCTGTTTTTCCACGCGGTCGGCTACTTGATGGGCCTTTTTGAAATCGAGGATCCGCAGCGTCACCTCGGCGCTGATAAACCGGAATCGACCGGCGTTTCTTCCCACCAAAGCGGTGACCTCCTTAACCGCCGGCTCCTTTTCGATGATCTTTCGGGCCCGGTCCAGAGTGGCGTAATCCACCGAGGCGTCCAACAGAACGCGCATGCCGTCGGACAGCAACTCCCAACCGGCCTTACCAATAAAGATGAGGACCAGCAGGGCAGCCATCCGATCGATGGTCAGAAAGCCGTATCGTAAATCCACCTGGTAGTAGTTCAGCAACACGGATATCAGCACCACCACGGAAGAGAGCACGTCCACCTGCCGGTGGCGGCCCTCGGCGAGAAGGGCCGGAGATTCGGTCTTCCGGCCCAGGTACAGGGCGTATTTGCCGAAGAAAAAGGTGGCTGCGGTGCACCCCAGAATCCACCACAACAGCGGCATGCGGATATCCGGGCGCTCCGTAGGGGGTTGGAGGACCCGGGCCGCGATCTCAAACCCGGCAAAGAAGATGAAGAGCGCAATGACCACGGATATGAGATTCTCGATCTTGTACAAACCGAGAGGAAAGGTTCGCGTTTTGCGGGTGGACGTGAGGAGGCCGCCCAACACCGCCAGGGAGGCGATGCTGTCCGTGGCCGAATCAATGGCCCCGGCGGTGATGGCCAGGCTGGAAGATTGCCGGGCCAGATAGCCTTTGACCAGGGCCAATGCCAGATTCAGTAAAAAGGCCATGAGGGCCATTTTCCGAATCAGCCGGTCTTCGGCCGCCACGTCGTTTTTGCCGTCCGTCTCATTCATACAGGACCATTCCCTATCCAGGAGGCTTGCGTGGGCCTTGCTCAGAACCTGAAGCCCATATCCAGGATGCCCACGAGGAGGTTTCTCCCAAAAAATAACAGAAGCGCCGTTGAAAATAAAGACAACCAATGCCTATCGCGAAATGAAATTGTGCAGATTCCAAATGCACATTGCAGTGTAACCAAGAATACTGGCGAGCCCTCTTAAATTCTCAGGGATAGGTCCAATGGCTGTTTGTATGATTGCATCCGGCAACCATACAAAAAAATCCGGCTAATCCCGTAAATCCTGTCCGAAAACCGGGAAGATCCGCCCCTTCTAGGGGCCTTCCTCATACCACCAGTTCCAATGGTGGTGCTGATTCTCCCATCTGGGGGATAAAGGGCACCGCCGTCTGCATAACGGTGGCCACGAGCCCATCCTCCGAAATCGAATCCCTAATGACCCGAACAGACGGACCCAACGGCCGCCACTGGACCGGATCAGAAGCCTTGAAAAGGGAGATAGTGGGGGCACCCAGCATGGCGGCAAGGTGGGAAATGCCGCTGTCGTGGCCGATAAAAAGGATGGCCTCATCGAGTACGGACATGAGCCGATCTCCGGAAGGGCAATAGATCAATTGATCTTCGCCTGTTGCGAGAGATGCCTCAAAGGCCTCCCTGTGCTTTTCTTCGGCAGGCCCCAGCAGCACGATCATCGGGTATCCACCCGTCCCGGCCCGTTTACGGAACCGATTCATGAGCCGGTGCCAGAAACCGGGCCGAAGATTCTTCTTCACTTGGCCGGACACTGGGTGAAAGACCACAACACTCCTGCCCGAATTCGGCGTGTTTAC